>CAIYQV010000337.1 GCA_903928365.1 uncultured Flavobacteriia bacterium | reverse complement strand
TGTACACCAAAATTATTTCTCCAATATTCATCAGCGGCAAATCCTGCACTACCATAGTCCCAACCGTCAAAACCACCATCGAAAACCATGTTCACCGTAGAATTCAATACCAAATCAATGCGAGGAGAAACACGATAAGCCACATTCGCCCCTACATATCCGCCCCATGGTCTGCGGTGAATATAGTTCTGAGCTGAATTGTCTTCTTTAAAATAAAGTGTACTCTTATACTCAGTCAAGGTCATTCCCATCGCAGGGCTAAACTGCAATTTGCGCTTTCCAATGCTGTGGTTACCCATTACATAAGAAATGCCCAAATCAACCTGCTTAAAGTTATTCAAGTAGTACATATTGGCATTACTACCCGAGATATTTGCCATGTTAACACCAGCATGCACATTTAGCAGTGGCGTAGCCATGTATCCCAAATTGAAGTGATAACCCAAGTTCGTCTTCTCATACGCCTTGTCGAAATGCGTCGCCATATCTTGATTCGGCCAAGCATCAGGGCTGGAGTTGCGAGATTCAACACGCATGTCGACCAACATCCCTAAGCCAGCACCCAAGGAAAATCTAGATGCACTCTGACTCTGCAATGAGTTACCACAATTAATAGCAACTGCAAGTAATAGAATATACTTTTTCATTATTTCTTACTAATTAATACGATTTGATTAAAGATTACTTTTCCGTTTGAAGATACACGTACAACATAGTTGCCATCCGTTACAAAATCTCTGAGGTCCAACGTTTGTACAAAATCACCGTTCGAATTAGACGACATAACAACACGGCCATTCAAATCCAATACTTCAAGCATAGCATCAGCAAACATCAATGGAATCTCAATTTTCAACACACCTTCAGATGGGTTAGGATACATTCTAACCTTATTAGCTGTGATGTTTTCGACTGCCATCAATCCGATACCATAGTCTTCAGATTTTTCCGTACATCCGTATTCGTTTGTAACAACTACGTGGTAGAAACCTTGCTGACCTACAACCTGATTACGTTGATAACCGTTGTTGATCGCCACTTCATTTCTATACCATTGATATGAAGAATACAATCCAGTTGTTAATACATCTGGTACAGGACGCGTAACCACTGGCTTCACTGGAGCAGGCATTACATTAATATCGTAAGTACCTTTTGCTGTACATCCCATCGAATCAATGAAACTCCAATCCAGTTTGCGAACACCCGCCATCAAGCCCTTAGGATTAAACATTGTGTCGCTCTCAACTCCCATTCCTGTCCAAGTGAATTTAGGTTGACCACTAACCAAAGTTACCGGAGCACCGTTCTCACAAATCTTCTTCGTCACAGGCATTATTGGCAATCCCTGAGGTACAATTTCCACAACAAACTGAGTCAATGTGATATTGCCATGAGTATCCTTGATTCTGAACGCATTAGTAGTTTTTCCAATCGGGAATACACTACCTGAAGCCAATCCAGAAATCATATCAATCTCAACAGATCCACAGTTGTCGCTTGCCGCAACTGGACTATATGTCACAACACGCTTACATTCTCCCACCTTAATATTTGCCGGAACAAATGTCACCAACGGCTTCTCTGCATCCACAACTTCAATCTGCATAGTAGATGTTGAAGTATTTCCAGTATTGTCTGTCGCAGTAATCGTTACAACGTTCAATCCAACCGCAAAGTATGAACCTGATGCAGGATTAGCCGTAACACTCTTTACTCCACAACCATCCGTTACATTTGGCAACGTGAAGGTTACGTTCGCGCCACATTTCCCAGCATCGTTATTGACAACCATCTTGTTAGAAGGCGCAATCACTGGCTTGATATCGTCTTTCAAAAAGACCGACATAGTGGTTACTCTTGTGTTTCCGCTTGCATCAGTTGCAGTAAATGTTACCGTATTCAATCCCATAGGCATAAATACACCATTCACCTTGTTTGATGTAACTGTTGCACCTGAACAATTGTCAGTAACAACAGGGTCAATCCAAGTTACGTTTGCACCGCACTTAGTAGAATCATAGTTGATTTTCAATACTGATGGCACAATTGCGAAGTCAGGCTTAGTGTTATCAATAATTGTAACTACAATGCTAGAAGTTGATACGTTTCCTGATTTATCAGTTACCGTGAATACCACTGTATTTGCTCCTTTGTCGGCACATGTGAATTTGGTTTTACTCAAGACACGTGTTGCAATCGCACAGTTGTCAGTAGATCCATCGGCAATCATACCTTGCAATAAGGTAATGGCACCGTTATCATCCAAAGCCAATGTTACCATAGTATTCACTTTAATTTCAGGAGCTGTTACATCAACCACAGTCACAACCGCAGTTCCAGTCGCAGTGTTACCACTTGCGTCAGTTACTGTCAAGGTTACTAGGTTAGTACCCAATTTGCTACAATCAAAAGAGAAGATGTTTAAAGTCATTGATTTGATTGTACAGTTATCAGTAGAACCGTTGTCAACGTCAGCTGGATTTAAAGTAGCAACTGTGTTACCCAACAAATTCAAATTCAACGTAACTGGCTTAGTCTTAACCGTAGGCGCAACTTTATCTACAACTACAATCGTAACAAATACGTTGCTGCTATTTCCGCTAGCATCAGTCACTGTATACATGATAGTATTGTTTCCAATGTCGTTGCAATCAAATGCTGTCTTGCTCAAAGTCTTAGAAGCAATTGAACAGTTGTCGGTAGAACCATTATCAACATTCGCTACTGTCAAGGTTGCTTTTCCTGTTGCGTCCAGATTCAACGTCACTGAAGCATTTGTAACGATAATCGGCGATGATCGATCAACAACCGTCACAGTAATTGCTGAAGTTGATTTATTTCCACTTCCGTCTGTTACTGTATAAGTCACCGTATTTGTTCCAATGTTAGCACAAGTGAATGATGTTGCACTCAATACCTTAGTAGAAATTGAACAGTTGTCAATAGACCCATTTTCCACATCAGATACAACTAAAGTCGCCTTTCCTGTTGCATCCAAAATCAATGTTGGATTTTTAGAATTAATAACAGGAGCCGAAATATCTTGAACTGTAATCGTTGCAGTCGCAGTTCCAGTGTTTCCACTGTTGTCTGTTACTGTCAACGTCACAACGTTTGTAGTTCCAATGTTTGTGCAATCAAATGCCGTCTTGCTAATGCTCAACGTCTTGATTCCACAATTGTCTGTTGATCCATTCTCTACATCAGAGGCAGCCAATGTAGCCGATCCGATTGCATTCAATGTC
>CAIYQV010000336.1 GCA_903928365.1 uncultured Flavobacteriia bacterium | reverse complement strand
CCTGCGAAATAGGTTTACGAGTTTGTTCTGTTAATTTCATTCCGCAGGATTGCAAATTCTGCGGAGCAATGTCGTAATAGTTGGAAACAAAAAAAAGACCGCTCGATGGCGGCCTTTTAAAAGAATCGTGTTCAATTACTTAATTGCGTCAGCACGTTTTTTATACTCTGCTGATTTGTTCATGTCTCCAAGATTTCGGTGTAATTGGGAAAGGATGGTTAATACGTCCTTGTCATTCGGGCTGATAGAGATATATTTCTCTAACGGCTCAAGTGCTCTTCTGTAAAGGTCATCCGATTCAATTACCATTTTATCGTAATTCTTGTCTCCAAATTTCAATTGATTAGCGGCAGAACGAACTTCACCGGCCCATGTTACAAGGTGAGCACCCAACTGGTACAATGCATCCTGATAATTCGGATCGATTTCCAATGATTTACGAAGTGCAGTTTCTGCTTTGTCATTTTTCTTCAAATCAATGTAGATGGTACCAATAGTGTAATGTAACTGTTTGTTGTTCGGGTCTGCAGCAATGGCTTCGGCTAAAGCAGTCTCAGCTCCTGCGGCATCACCTGATTCAATGTTCATGTTCACCATTTCAAGCAACAGATCTTTATCTAACGGATAGGTCTTGCGTGCTCCTTCAATCAAAGCCTTGGCTTCAGTGAATTGCTTGTTCTTTCTGTAAGCTGCAGAAGCACGAAGGTAATTTTGAGTCGGCTTGTAGTTCATTTTTGCCAGCTTCAAATAATTCTCTGCAGCCTTGTCATAGGTAGCTGATCTGTCATAGCAAATAGCCGCATTGTAGATGGAGGTTGTGTCTACCTGACCCAAAACATCTGAAAAGCGAACCTGTAGTTCATAGGCTTCCCCCGTTTCTTTATACATCCCTTTCTCATACATCTGATTGATCCCCATTCCAAAAAGAGCTTTTTTGTTGTTGATGGATTCTTCGATGTCTGATTTGAATTTAGTACTTACGGCTAATGACTGCTTATAACTATCAAGCCCTGTATTCAAGTACTCTTCACCATGCTCTTTCATTAAAACAGAGTCAGTTCCAAAAGCCATAAGGTAACCCGTATAAATCTCTCCTTTATAAAAGAGCGTTTTAGGACTTTTCTTGGTGCTTTCGTTTTCAGCTGCCAAGTCAATATATTCTTTGGCTTTTTTAATGGCTGTTTGACCGACTTCCAAACTTCCACTTCCCATCATCATCATTTGCATGTTGTCCTTGAATTTGATGTATTCAAGGGCTGCAGAAGTTTCATTGGTTTTTTGTCCGAAAGAAACAACTGCCAATAAACTAGTAATGACTGCGAATGTTCCGGCTTTTACAAAATGTTTCATGTTGCAATTTTTAAATTGGATGCACAAATTTAATTTATTCCACATCGCTGTTGTCAACTTCTGTGCCACTATCCGCTTCGTTTATTGGTTCGATCGGATTTCCATTCTCGTCAAACTCTTCCTCTTCATCCTCAGTTCGTGGTACACGAGCAATGGCCGCGATTTCCGAATTGTTTTTCAGGTTGATCAAACGAACACCTTGTGCAGCGCGACCCATTGTCCGAATCGTATCGATGTGCATACGGATCGTGATTCCGGATCGTGTGATGATCATCAGATCTTCTTCGTCTGTTACATTTAGAATAGAGAGAAGAGGACCTGTTTTATCTGTGATGTTCAATGTTTTTACCCCTTTACCACCACGGTTAGTGATTCGGTAAACCGGTTCTTTGTCTTCTGGGTCATTAAGGAAGGTTCGTTTGCCATAACCTTTTTCGGAAACCACAAGAATCGTAGAGTATACATCCTCTACACAGATCATTCCAACCACCTGGTCTTTATCGTCTGCAAGGGAGACACCACGAACACCAGAAGCATTTCTACCCATTGGACGCACCGTCGACTCATTGAATCGGATAGCTCGACCTGAGCTTGTTGCAAGTACGATCTCGTTGGTTCCATTAGTCAGTTTTGCTTCGAGTAACTCATCATTATCACGGATCGTGATGGCATTAATACCGTTTGATCTTGGTCGTGAGTGGGCCTCCAAAGATGTTTTCTTGATCACACCTTGTTTCGAACACATTACGATAAAGTTGTTCTCCAGGTATTCCTTGTCTGTTAGGTCTTGTACCTTCACATACGTTTTTACCTTATCGTCTTGAGGGATATTGATCAGGTTCTGGATCGCTCTACCTTTAGCTGTTTTGTTTCCTTCCGGAATTTCAAAAACACGCATCCAGAAACATCTTCCTTTTTCGGTAAAGATCAATAAGTAATTGTGGTTCGTGGCTACGAACAGGTGCTCTAAGAAGTCTTTATCACGTGTAGCGGAACCTTTTGATCCCATACCACCGCGATTCTGAACTTTGTATTCCGTAAGACTTGTTCTCTTGATGTATCCGGCATGCGAAATCGTTACGACCACCTCTTCATCCGCGATCAGGTCTTCCATTCGCATTTCCGAAGCGGAGTACTCGATAATCGAACGTCTTTCGTCTCCGAAACGTGCTCTGACATCTAATAATTCATTCTTGATGATCTCCATTCTGCGATCCTCGCGATCCAGAATGTCTTTAAGATCAGCTATGATCTTCATCAACTCATCGTACTCAGCACGCAATTTGTCTTGTTCCAATCCGGTCAGCTGACGCAAACGCATGTCTACGATCGCTCTGGTCTGAATTTCAGAAAGTCCGAAACGAGTTGCCAATTTTTCACGTGCATCATCCGGACTAGCAGACGCTTTGATGATTTCGATTACTTCATCAATGTTGTCAGAAGCGATGATCAGACCTTCCAGGATGTGAGCACGCTCTTCCGCTTTTCGCAATTCGTATTTCGTTCTGCGGATAACTACCTCATGACGGAAATCAACGAAGTTAGAAATGAGTTCCTTCAGGTTTAATAACTGAGGTCGCCCATCAACAAGGCAAATGTTATTTACAGAGAAGGAAGTTTGAAGTGATGTAAACTTGTAAAGTTTGTTCAAAACAACGTTTGCGATCGCATCACGCTTGATTTCATAAACGATGCGCATACCATTACGGTCTGATTCGTCACGAATATCAGAGATTCCCTCGATCTTTTTGTCATTCACCAATTCAGCGGTCTTCTTGATCATGTCCGCTTTGTTCACTTGGTAAGGGATCTCAGTCACAATGATCTGTTCACGCCCATTGTACTCCTCGATCTCTGCTTTAGCTCGCATTACGATTCGTCCACGACCCGTAAGTAAGGCTTCACGAACACCTTCATAGCCGTAGATGATACCTCCTGTAGGGAAATCAGGTGCTTTTACGTATTTAAGAAGTTCTTCAATTTCAATATCCTTGTTGTCGACATATGCCACAATACCATCTACAACTTCAGAGAGATTGTGAGGAGCCATGTTGGTAGCCATACCTACCGCAATTCCCGCAGCGCCATTCACTAGTAGGTTTGGAACTTTCGTCGGAAGTACCGAAGGCTCTTCCAAGCTATCGTCAAAGTTTGGTGTGAAATCAACCGTTTCTTTATCCAGGTCATCCAGCATTTCCTCTGCGATCTTACGAAGACGCGCTTCCGTATATCGCATAGCTGCCGGACTATCGCCGTCTACCGAACCAAAGTTACCTTGTCCGTCAACCAAAGGATAGCGTAAAGACCAATGTTGGGCCATACGAACCATCGTGTCATAAACGGAGCTGTCACCATGCGGGTGATATTTACCTAGTACTTCACCGACGATCCTTGCTGATTTTTTATAGGGTCTGTTTGAGAATACACCCAGATCCTGCATTCCATACAATACCCTTCTGTGAACAGGTTTAAAACCGTCACGCACATCAGGTAGAGCTCTAGAAACGATCACCGACATCGAATAATCGATGTAGGCTGATTTCATTTCATCTTCAATGTTAATCTGGATTATTTTTTCACCGTCTGCCATCTTGTCACTCAATTATTTTTAGCACGCAAATTGCGTAATTAAAGCAAGTTTCGAAATTAGGCATAATGACCCGATCGGAGCGGTTGAAAAAAGCCCTTTTTACTAACAAAAATCTGTGGAAAATTGACTTTTGAGGGTACTTTTCAACAATTTATTCGTTTTAAATTTGTAAACAAGGAATCCTACGTAAAATAGCGGTTCGAAATCGTGAAATAATGGAAGCAAAATTTTCACCCAAAGTTAAAGACGTGATCACCTTTAGTAGGGAAGAGGCCTTGCGATTGGGGAATGATTTTATCGGTGTTGAACACTTATTGCTGGGGATCATCCGTTTGGGTGATGGTACGGCAGTTAAATTGCTGAATGAATTTCATTTGGATTTGAAACACATCAAATCAGAAGTGGAGCTTTCACTTCAGAAGAACTCAAAAGGGGCGGTTAATCCAGGCGGTAACATCCCTTTGGTTAAACAGGCAGAAAAGGTGTTGAAAATGACTTATCTCGAAGCGAAAGTTTTTAAAAGTCCTGTCATTGGTACGGAGCATTTGCTGCTATCCATGTTAAAGGATGAAGATAGTTTTGTTTGCGCACTTTTGAATAAATACGGAATACTTTACGATAACATAAAAGACGAGTTAGAAGCGATGATAGAAGAACACATGAACCCAAGAGCGGAGTTTCCGGGAAGTCAGGATGATGACGGAGGAGAACAGTTTGCTGCTCAACGTAAACCTGCAGACCCGAAATCTAAAACTCCGGTACTGGATAATTTTGGTCGTGACCTTACCAAAATGGCAGAAGCTGGTAAATTGGATCCGATTGTAGGTCGCGAAAAAGAAATTGAACGCGTAAGTCAGATCTTGTCGAGGAGAAAGAAGAACAACCCAATCCTAATTGGAGAACCTGGAGTTGGAAAGAGCGCCATTGCTGAAGGTTTGGCTTTGCGTATTGTACAGCGAAAAGTATCCCGAGTATTGTTTAATAAGCGAATCATTTCTCTTGATCTTGCTTCTTTGGTTGCAGGAACTAAATACCGTGGTCAGTTCGAGGAGCGTATGAAAGCGGTGATGCAGGAGATCGAAAAGAATCCCGATGTCATCTTGTTCATTGATGAGATACACACGATCATCGGTGCGGGAGGAGCAAGCGGCTCTCTGGATGCTTCCAATATGTTTAAACCTGCATTGGCGCGCGGTGAAATGCAAGCCATTGGAGCAACAACTTTGGATGAATACCGCCAGTATATTGAGAAAGATGGAGCGCTTGAGAGACGTTTCCAAAAAGTATTGGTAGAGCCAACTACCATTGATGAGACCATACAGATTCTGCACAATATCAAGGAACGTTACGAAGATCATCATTCGGTTACCTACACGGAGGACGCAGTTGCCGCATGTGTAAAACTGACAGAACGTTACATTACGGACCGTCACTTACCGGATAAAGCAATCGATGCACTTGACGAGGTAGGTTCACGAGTTCACTTGACAAACATCAATGTTCCTCAAGAGATTCTTGATATTGAGGCTCAAATTGAAGCATTGAAAGATCAGAAAAATGAGGTGATCAAATCTCAGCAATACGAAAAGGCGGCAGAGTTGCGCGACTCCGAGCGTAAATTGCAGGAGCAGTTGGAAACGGCTAAAAACAAATGGGAACAAGAATCCAAGAATAACCGGGTGGTGGTTACAGAAGAACATGTAGCAGAAGTGGTTTCAATGATGTGTGGCATTCCTGTGACGAAAGTTTCTCAGTCTGAAACCGGTAAGCTGGTGAATATGGCAGATGAACTGAAAGGAAAGGTGATCGGTCAGGATGATGCAGTGGCGAAAGTGGTGAAAGCGATTCAGCGTAACCGTGCAGGATTGAAGGATCCAAACAAACCGATCGGCTCATTCTTCTTCCTCGGACCAACAGGTGTAGGAAAGACTCAGTTAGCAAAAGTTTTATCGAAATACCTATTCGATTCAGAAGATGCATTGATCCGCATTGACATGTCGGAATACATGGAAAAATTCTCTATTTCGCGATTAGTAGGAGCACCTCCGGGATACGTTGGATATGAAGAAGGTGGGCAATTGACGGAAAAAGTTCGTCGAAAGCCTTATTCGATTGTCCTTTTGGATGAGATCGAGAAAGCGCACCCGGATGTATTCAATTTATTGCTTCAAGTGCTGGATGACGGTCACATGACAGATGGTCTTGGACGTAAAATTGATTTCAAAAACACCATTCTGATCATGACTTCCAATATTGGAGCACGTCAGTTGGCAGACTTCGGATCAGGTGTTGGATTTGGTACAAAAGCGAAAGAAGAATCCAGAGATGAGAACTCCAAAACAGTTATTCAAAATGCATTGAGAAAAGCATTCTCTCCTGAATTTTTGAACCGAATTGATGATATGATCTTGTTCAAGTCGCTTGGTCGAGAGGAGATTCATAAAATCATCGATCTTGAGCTTCAGAAGTTGTATGGTCGTATCAATGATCTTGGTTACAATATCGAGATGACGGAAAAGGCCAAGGATTTCATTGTTGAGCATGGGTATGATGAGAAATTCGGTGCGCGTCCATTGAAACGGGCAATTCAGAAATTCATCGAAGATCCACTTGCAGAGGAGATCATTAAAGCGAATTTACAGGAAGGCGATACGATCAAAATGGATGTGAATGATGGGGCAGAAGAACTCTCCATTTCCATTGAAAAGGGTAAAGCCAAGGCGAAAGCGAAGGAATAACTGATTCCAATTGAATATTGAAACGGGGAGCGTGAGTGCTTCCCGTTTTTTTGTTGATAGAAGTGGGCTTCGGCGTCGCTCAGCCCACTT
>CAIYQV010000335.1 GCA_903928365.1 uncultured Flavobacteriia bacterium | reverse complement strand
CTCCTTCTGGCATTCAAAAGTATTCGATCGAGATAAACAACCGTATTGGGAGAATTTCGGGTTATCTTAATTTTCAATGGGATCGACGAGGTGGGATTATTCCAGCTGAAATTCTTGGTGGATTGAACGTAATCGGTAGAATCGACAGGTAAAGAAGAACTTGAAAGAATGGTGCCGTTGACAGAATATTCCTGTGCCGTACCGCTTGAACTATTAGAATTCGTCGCAATAGCTGTTTTAAATGACACTTGTGTCGAATTATCTATGTTTGGAACACTGAAGTTAAACACCTGTTCAAGATCCGTATCAAACAATTCCCCATACCAGCGCTGTCCTCCACCCACAAGATTCACCTGATCCAATTCATGCACTTCACAAAAGTTATATGATGTGACAAAATGTGTTGGTGAGATGGATTCAGAAGATTTGTCAGATATGCGTAAAGGAGGTAAAGAAGCGTTTATATTAATGAAATAACAAGACACATCACTGTAAATATGTTTATCCTGATCCATCTCTGATGTTCCATTTGCTCTCCACCGGCTGGGACCCCATCCATAAAATAGAATATAATCACCGTCGTCAAAGGAACCATCTTCCCCACCAACTATTTCAATTGCATTCTCAGCCAGATCATCTGTATGCAGTTCGCCATTTGTTTCCGGTAATCTTCCATCACCATTTCCAAAAATATGTATCGCATCCGGATCAATTCCGCTAACGGAAATACCACATGCTTCCATAAATGCTTTATCGATCTTATAAATACCATCCTTTGTGACACTGATCTTATACCATGTACCACTACCTTCTCGTAAAACAGATTGAGTAACGAAACTTTTATTTTGCTTTTCCTGAGCTTTCCCATCACTCAAACGTACCCGAAGACTGGCTATTCGCTTTGTAATCCCCTTTTCAATAACATACGGAAATAGGTGAAGAACTGCATATGAGCTATGCTTTTCATTCGTCACTTTTAAATCAAATTGTGGTTGATTCGAAATATTAAAGCCAAAGCGTTTCAAATAAGCAATATCTGAAGTAGGAGCATCCTCTGTGGTATACGAGATTAAATCGATTTTCTGCCGATCATTTTTTACTTTCAGCTTCAAGAAAAAGGCGGGCTTGCCATTGTCAGGCTCCTGACCTTCGATCATTGGCATCAGCACCTGTTCGTTGTTGAAAGAAACTTTTCTTGCTTCAATCCAATTTATTTTGAAATCAAGCATCTCCTGTCCAAAAGCAGCACTTACATCAAAAGAAGCGATTAAAACGATCAGACAGTAAAACCAAACTTTTCGGAAACAATTAAATTCCATAGTACAAATATGAGAAATGATCAACAATGACCCGCTGAAAAAAACGCAATTATTAAGGTATTATTTTAGTCAGATTTAGCATCTTTGTAACCTAAATTTGAAATTTGCGTTATCTTTGGTCAGATTTCGTTGTTTTTAACCAACACAAATGAAAGGACTTAAACGTTTACTATTTACTTGCTCATTCTTGTTTCTCTACACAGGTTTGAATGCTCAAGACCCAACGTTTACACAGTTCTACGCTAATCCACTCTACTTGAATCCAGCCTTTGCAGGATCCCATGGCTGTCCGCGATTTGCCCTGAACTACCGTAACGAATGGCCACAACTTTCTGGAAACTATGTGACCTACAGT
>CAIYQV010000334.1 GCA_903928365.1 uncultured Flavobacteriia bacterium | reverse complement strand
GTATGGCTAATCTTTAAATCCGATCTTTTTTCGGTGTTGGTTTTTTTGGGATTCCTCGTTCTTAAGAATGAGGAATCTCAGTGCTTGATGTATGTCGTCAAATTTCTGATTGTAACTGGATTCCAGGGCTTCGAGTTTTTCTGAAAGCTCCTTGTGTGATAAAGCAAATTGACGCATAAGGACAAAAGCACGCATGATAGCAAGACTGATCTCAACGGCCTTTTCTGATCGCAAAACAGCACTCAGCATGGCGACTCCTTGTTCGGTGAATGCGAAGGGAAGATATTTTGGGTGTGTCCCTCTTTCGTTCTTTAACATCACAATTTGTGATCTTAAAGATTTCCACTCTTCTGAAGTAAGTTCAAACATAAAATCATGCGGAAAGCGATTTATATTCCGTTTGACAGCTTGCTTGAGTGTTCTCGTTTCAACTTCATACAGTATCGCCAGATCGAAGTCGAGCATGATTTTCATTCCGCGCAATTCATAAATGCGCGATTGGATCAGTTGTAGTTCCATTTCAATTGGTTGGTTAAGGTTAGTTTATTGAAGTTAAGAAAATAAACCGTCTTTATCAAATGGAAAATCGAGGGTGAACAAAGAACTTTCCGTGCACTCCAACCCAAAAATATAGCGTAATTTAGCACTCGATGAAGGTCCTTCACAACATAGGAAAATACATGTTAATGCTGTGGGTAGTTTTTTCTAAACCTGAAAAAGCTGGAATTTTTCGTCGCAGGGTATTTACAGAGATCGAAACAATTGGAATTAATTCTATTCCTATTGTAGCCTTAATGTCCACTTTCATGGGGGCGGTAATTGCCTTGCAGACAGCTTCCAACATTGATAGCCCGCTCTTACCGGCTTACACTGTGGGTTACATTACTCAATCGAGTACCATTCTCGAATTTTCTCCGACGATCATTTCCTTGATCCTTGCCGGCAAAGTAGGGTCAAATGTGGCTTCTGAAATAGGCACAATGCGTGTAACCGAACAGATCGATGCGCTGGAGATCATGGGGGTGAATTCATTGGGCTTTCTGGTGCTTCCTAAGGTAATTGCTGCGGTTTGCTTTTTCCCGGTGCTAGTTGTTTTTTCCATGTTTTTGAGTATGATTGGTGGTTGGTTGGCCTTGTTGCTTTCCGGATTGCTTTCCACCGAAACGTATATTCTTGGAATCAGATCATTTTTCGATGTATACAACATTTATTACGCCTTGACCAAAACGGTGGTTTTTGGATTTCTGATTGTGTCCATTGCTTCTTTTTATGGCTACTATACCAAAGGAGGTTCTCTGGATGTGGGACGTTCTTCTACACAGGCAGTCGTAAATAGCAGTATCGCTATCCTCATTGCAAACTTCATTTTAACTCAATTGATGTTGTTATGATCGAAGTTCAGGGAGTCAATAAATCTTTTGGGGACAAGCAGGTATTGTTTGATATCAACACAAAGTTTGAGCAAGGGAAAGTAAATCTGATTATCGGCCAGTCTGGACAGGGGAAGTCGGTATTAGCTAAGTGCATTGTAGGATTGCATGAGGC
>CAIYQV010000333.1 GCA_903928365.1 uncultured Flavobacteriia bacterium | reverse complement strand
TCGGCGCGCGATGAATTTAGTATTGTATTCCTTGATCGTACGTACACTCGCATCTTTCAATAAGGCATAGCGATCATCCATTTCAATGCACAAAGAATTGAGCGTATTAACCACTTTGGAGGTGTCGGTGATGATCGCGTCTTCCTCTCCCGGAAGTTTTGCCAGGAAGTGACGTTCGATCTTGTTGTAAAGTGTCAATTCCACCTTTTTCGGGTCGACCAGTACGAATTTCACCTGCGCCGGATGCTTTTTGTAGAGCAGTGAAACCAGAATCGCGTTCAAGCCAACGGATTTTCCCTGTCCTGTAGCTCCTGCTACAAGCAAGTGAGGCATTTTGGTGAGATCGAAGGTGAAGGTCTCGTTGGTAATGGTTTTTCCCATTACTACAGGCAATTCTGCATCTGCATTCTGGAATTTCTCTGAAGCGATCAATGAACGCATGCTGACCATCTCCGGATTGGAATTGGGCACTTCGATCCCGATGGTTCCTTTTCCTGGAATAGGGGCAATGATTCGAATCCCCAAGGCACTTAGAGAAAGCGCGATATCATCCTCGAGGTTCTTGATCTTGGAAATACGTACGCCCGGTGCAGGCACGATCTCGTACAGGGTGACTGTCGGGCCAACCGTTGCTGAAATGTGCGCAATGTCTATCTTGTAGTGCGACAAGGTTTCCACGATGCGGTTCTTGTTTTCTTCGAGTTCCTGTTTGCTCACAGAAACACCACTTTTTCCGTATTCCTTTAATAGGTCGATGGAAGGTAGTACATAACTCGCCAGATCGAGTTTAGGATCGTAATCGCCATATTCTTTTCGTAGATCGTTCAAATCGTCTTCGTCAAGAATTACCTCTTCCTCCGGCTTTTCTATATCAAAGCTGATGGTGTCCTCTGATTCTGTTTCTGGCGCACTGAGCTCTGTCGAAGTGCCCTCTGCTTCTGCTTCTGCTTCCGGTTCTCGGTATGTCACGATCAATTCCGATTCATCGAATTCTTCATCATCATCTTCCTCTTCGTCAAATCGAATGGTTTCCGCTACCTGATCTTTTTCAATCTCTTCCTGTCGAATCGTATTTACGACGCTCAAATCATTCTCCGACTGCACCCGTAACTGATTGTCATTCAGTTCTTCGGCAACTTCTTCCTCATTTTCAGCGCCAGTCAGTCGGTCGAACAGCGCTTTGAAATTCGGATTGAACAAGGTAGCGATCACGACGTAGCCAGCGACTAAAATAAGCGCCATAGATCCAAAGCGACCCAATGAAAGTGCGAGCCATTCGTTGATGTAGAATCCGAAAGATCCACCAAGAAAATTGACTTTATTTGCGAAAAAGCCCAAGAAGATCGAGAACCAAACAGTGAGGATGCTGATCACGGTGTAGCTCCTTCCAATGGGTGTGATTGTAACGTTAAAAAGGATTTTTGCTCCGGAAAGGAACAGCAGGTAGGTCATGCCGAAAGACGCTAAACCAAACCATTTAAAGATTAACAGGTGAGAGGTCCATGCACCGAATTTGCCCAGCCAGTTAGAAACAGGTTGATCATCACCATCAAATAGGAATTCGAACAGACCTTTATTCAATACACGGTCTTGATCTTCAGTCCAAGTAAACAGATAAGATAAGCATGAAAGAAAAAGGTAGAAAGAGAGCAAGATGAGGATAGACCCAAAGGCTGTCTTCACTTTTTTACGGTCAAAACGATCTCCAAATCCAGAAAAAAGTTTGCCCTTTTTTTCCTTCGACACAGGAGCTGCTTTTTCCTTTTTCGGTTTCTTTTCTGCTTTGGGAGCCGGTTCTTCTTCGAAGTAGTCTTCCTTTGGTGTATACTCGTTATCCGCCATGATACAAATCTCTTACGAAAATACACAACGGAACCGCGCTGATTTTAGAACAGTATCAGATACTATAAACAGACAAATGTTAGTTCAGGGCTACTTTTTTTCTTCCGGAACTTCCAGATCTTCTTGTCCTTGCATCATGTCTTTCATAAAATCGTCAAAGGTGACGCGCTTGAAATCGGAAGGAATACCGAAAAGGTCATGTTCTGGAAGTGTTTTATCCATCGAGATCAGTTCATATTTGTACAATCCGTCGTCTGTTGGAATGTAGTATAAAACTGGAAGTCCGGGGCAGTTTTCAAAGGCATTCAGGTACTTGGGTTGGAACTGTTTGAAATAGTAAAATGTCTGTGGTTCAGCAAATCCCTTGTGCGTTACTTTTGTTTTGTTGGCCTTCATGGCGCAAAAAGTTTTTCGGCCACATTTCTTTTGGAAAGTATAAGGGAAGATAGAATCTTTCTTCGCGTCGTTGTGATTGGTCTGGATGGCATATTTTCCAATCGGCGTGTTCAATAACAGGTAGGATTTATTGAGTGTCAATTGCTTGATTACGATCTGTTTCCCTAATCGGTCGGTCTCATTTTCTATTCTCGTGAGGGTATCGTTGGTGCAGACTTTCATGTAGCGAACGGGAACGAAACGTTGTAATGCGGTGTCACAAATGGTGATCTTGTAAGTGAGTGTCCCAACAAATGGTTCTTTGGTTTTCTGTCCGAACAAAATTCCATGAAACAGGATAAAGCCCAGAAGAAGCATGTGGAATAAAGGTCTGATGTTAGTTCGGATCATGTTGTAAAACTACACATATAGATCTGAATGTATGGATTGGTTACAAAAATCAATTCACGTCCACTTGTTGGGAATTTGCTACTTTTGCGGCCATAATACAACGTATGAGCAAGAATATTACCTTTCTTATCAACCGATCAGAATTAACTGCCGGTACGCGCGGTGCTTCACTTGGTCCGGATGCTATTTTTACCGCAGCACGAGCACTGGGGAATAGTTTTTTCGCGAACTATAAAAAGGTAACCATCGTAGATGAAAATCAAAGGTTGGATGAACCGACAGAATTTCCTTGTGCAAAACAGATCGATGGATTGAAATTGATTCATGAACGCGTTGCTGAAGCGGTGAATAATACGTTGTTGAATAATGATTTTCCTTTTGTTATTGCAGGAGATCATGGTTCAGCCGCAGGAACCATTGCCGGAATAAAAATGGTCCATCCTGATAAGCGTTTAGGAGTGGTATGGATCGATGCGCATGGAGATTTACATACACCTTACACGACTCCTTCCGGTAATATGCACGGAATGCCTCTTGCAATTGCGTTGGGGGAAGATAACCTTGATTCGCGACTGAATAACATTTCCGAAGAGACAGATAAAATCTGGAAAGAGTTGAAAAACGTAGGAGTTACTGGACCAAAACTAAATCCTGAGGATCTTGTTTTTATTGCTGTCAGAGATACCGAACCGGAAGAGGAATATTTGATTGAAACCCTGAATATTCGCAATTATACGGTCGATGAAGTCAACTCACTTGGGACTGAAATCATTATACAGAAGACCCTGGATCGTTTGAAGGACTGTGATCTGCTATACATTTCTTTTGATGTAGATTCGATGGACCCGAAGGCTACCTCTTATGGAACAGGAACACCGGTAAAGAATGGACTAATGCCTAAACAGGCAAAAGAATTATTACAAGGATTCAAGCGATCTCCCAAAACCGTATGTATGGAATTGGTGGAGGTAAATCCTTGTCTCGATGAAAAACTCAACCGTATGGCGGAAGTGGCATTTGAACTCATTCAAGCTGTGGCACGCGTTTAATTTGTACCCTTGAACATGGAGCAAACAATTACTTCTCTGTTGCTGGAGCATTCGGAGCAACTTTTTGGAATGAAGCTGGAAGCATCTCATTTTCAGTTTCAAAAGACTAAAAAAGAATTGAAAGGTGATATCACCTTAGTGATCTTTCCATTCGTAAAAATGCTGCGCTGTTCGCCACAGGAAGCAGGGGTGAAGATCGGGGATTTTCTAGTTGCCCATGCCGGATTTATTTCTTCGTATGAGGTCGTGAGTGGATTTTTGAATCTGGTTGTTTCGGATGCTTACTGGATCGAAAAACTGAATGAGATTCAATCAGAAACACTTTATGGTTGGGCGAAACCGGATTCAGCTTCCCGTATCATGGTGGAATATTCTTCTCCAAATACGAACAAGCCTTTACACCTTGGTCATTTGCGCAACAATTTTCTTGGTTACTCCGTTTCGGAGATCCTGAAAGCGAATGGTCATAAAGTTGTAAAGACGCAAGTGATCAACGATCGCGGAATCCACATATGCAAAAGTATGCTTGCGTGGGAACGTTTTTCTCCGATCAATGCGGCGGGCGAACGTGAAACACCTCAGAATACCGGTCTGAAAGGCGATAAGCTTGTAGGAAAATACTACGTTGAGTTCGATAAGCAGTTCAATTCGGAAGCAAAAGCGATCATTTCCCAGTGGGAGCAAGGTGATTTCGAAGGTTTTAGTGAGGAACTGAAAAGTGAATTCCTGAAACTCGAAGCAGCGAAGGAAGGAAAAGAAGCAAAAGCCCTGAAGGGAATCGAAGATAAGATCAAGGATCTGGCGAAGAACCAAACTACTATTTTGCGCGATGCCAAAGAAATGCTCATCAAATGGGAGGCGCGCGATCCGCAGGTATATTTGCTTTGGACCACCATGAATGGTTGGGTATACGACGGTTTCGATGTGACCTATAAAGCCATGGGGGTTGATTTCGATAAGTTGTACTATGAGTCCGAAACCTTCCTGCTTGGAAAGGATATGGTACTCGAAGGCTTGGAGAAAGGAGTGTTTTACCGCAAACAAGACGGATCGGTCTGGATCGATCTTACTTCCGATGGTCTGGATGAAAAACTGGTGCTTCGTTCGGATGGAACGGCAGTATATATTACCCAGGATATTGGTACAGCCGTGGATCGTTTTAAGGATTATCCGGATCTGAGTAGTATTATCTATACTGTAGGTAACGAGCAGGATTACCACTTCAAGGTTTTGTTCCTGATCCTGAAAAAATTAGGCTATGACTGGGCTGACCAGTGTGCACACCTTTCTTACGGCATGGTGGATCTTCCAAGCGGGAAGATGAAATCTCGTGAAGGTACGGTGGTGGATGCGGATGATCTGATGGAAGAAGTGGTGGCTAAAGCTGCTGAAATGACGCGCGAACGAGGACATCTGGAAGGAATGACTGAAGAAGAGAAAGAGGAGCTGTTCCAATTGATTGGAATGGGTGGATTGAAGTACTATCTTCTGAAAGTGGATCCTAAAAAACGCATGTTATTCAATCCGGAGGAATCGATTGAATTGAATGGGAATACCGGTCCGTTCATTCAGTATGCGCATGCACGGATTCGCTCGCTGATTGCAAAAGCAGGAACAATGCCATCTAATACAATTGCTTCTGCCTTGTTGCCTGAGGAAAAAGAGATCGTTCAGTTGCTTTCGGAATATCCAGTGGTTGTGAAAGAGGCGGGCAGAGAACTTTCTCCTGCGCTAATTGCGAATTACACCTATGAATTGGTGAAAGCCTACAATCATTTTTATCAGTCTGTATACATTTTGAACGAACCGAATACAGAATTGCGTGAATTGCGCTTGATTTTGAGTGATTCTGTTGCGAAGGTGATCCGTTCTTCGATGCAATTACTCGGTATTCGGGTGCCGGAGAGAATGTAGGTTTTTTCTCCACTTTTAACTGGCTAAAAGTGGAAAAACTCTGGGGTGAGTTAATCGAACTCGCCCTTTCACTTTTGCAAGGAACCTGCCTACGGAACCAGCGCTTGCCCTACTTTTCTTTATCCACTAAAGAAGAGCGAGCACTGCTCGTGAAGACCAAACGTTAGTGCAGGGAGTAGCAAAAGACCACGAAGTAGCAGCGCAGCTAAAATCGGTGCTGTTTATTCTTCTATTCGCTTCACTCTTGAAATTGCGACCTTTTCGGTGATCCTTCGGCTTCCTCAAGGTGCCCGCATTTCAATTCGATACGCTTTTTCAGAATAAAAAGGCACCCTTTAGTTATGGGAAAATGGATATTTCTTTTCGATCGATTTTCGTATTTCTACTTGGTGATATCTTGGTTTTTTTTGTCAAGGGTTTTATTCAAAAATGCACGCCAAAAAGACTAAATCAATAATCACGAATTTCAAATTCTAAATCCCGAATTGACTTTGGGTTTATTCTTCCCAGTTATCGGTGCGGAAGGGGATGAGAGGCAGGTCACAGCCGTTGCGAATATTTCCTACAGCGTAAGTTTTGAAGGCGTAGCGAACGGCTTCGGGTTTGGGTACGTTTGGGGAACTTAACTCAATACGGTCTTGCCCAGCGATGCCATACGGGAGCAATGTAGCCTTAGCCGGGTGGAAAACATGGTCGTTGCCTGCGATTTCGAAACCTACGATGCTGTCGGGTGTCAATTCGGGAAAATGGCTAAACGAAATTCCACCGGCAATATTTTTCAGTAGGATCTGCGCTTTATTATTGATAATCTCCATTGCTTGATAGGAAGGAAACTCGCTGCAGGTATTTTCTCGGCCATAGGTTTGTTTTAATGCCAGTTTAGCGAGGCGTTCTCCGATTGGCTGTTTTCTTTTAGGATGTACTGTTTTAGCTTCATCCTGTCCGACAAGATCGTTTGTACTTACAATGCCTGAATTGGCAATGATTTCAGTTGCTTTGAATTGTGCCTCTCTCAGTTTTGCAGAATGAATAGGGTCTTCAAAAACACAAGGGGCAATCTCTACTTCGTAAAAAGGGAGGTCACCGAGTCCCCATTCATAGCGCCATAGCGTGACCATGTCTTTCAGTTTGGAAGCATACGTTTCGTAGCGGTCAATATTTGACTCTCCCTGGTACCAGATAAATCCCTTGATCACGTAATCGGTAAATGGCTTGAGCATGCCGTTGTACATGATGCAGGGCTTGCGCCAATTCTCATTGTCCGGAATTTCCTGTTTTAGATCGAGGTCGGTGTAATTGTCTACGAGATCACGGTTCATCCAGCCTTCCACACTGGAGCCTCCCCAGCTGGAGTTGATCAATCCGATGGGAACATTCAGTTCGCTTCGCAACTTCAACCCAAAAAAGTAAGCTACAGCACTAAAGTTCGGAACATTTTGTGGGGTACTGTTCATCCACTTTCCTTCTGCTGTTTTGGAGGGTGCTTCCTGACCTATACGTTTTACCCGCAGCATTCGTACGCCACTGTTCGGATCTGCTTCAGCGATGACATTTTCAGCATTTTCAATAGGTTGATTCGTAAAACCTTTGAAGGTCATCTCCATGTTTGATTGCCCTGAACAGAACCATACTTCACCTACCAAAACATGACTGATCGTAGTGGTTGTTTTACTTTCTGTAAAGGAAATAGTGTGTTCTGTAAAACTTCCTGCAGGTGTTTTCAATGAAACGATCCAGCTGCCATCTTTTTTCGTACAGTATTTATATTCCTTATCGCTCCAGGATGCTTTGATTCTAACACACTTGTTCGGTTTAGCGATTCCCCAGATCTTGATGTAGCTGTTTTGCTGTAACACCATATAATCGCTGAACATGTCGGGCAATACGACCTTGCTTAATGCCAGCTGGCTGTAGAAGCACAAAATTGAAATCCCAAGTATTTTGAACAGGTTCATCATTACGAACTTACTACAAAATCGATTCCGTTTATTTAGATCACTCATGAATTCTTTGGGGAATTTAATAAGTTGCACAAAAACAAATAGATAGCTATTTGCTGACCGTGCGTGTATGTATAATGTATATATGGTATTTTAGAAATTAAGTTAAGCGTATGACTCATGTATGTATAGCTTACAAGGTAATTGAGCTGGAATGGCGGACTTTTGTATTCTATACTATTTAAAATGAAACCCATGATGCGACTTACTACGATAAAGCTTCAGTTCCTATTGATTGTGTTGTTAATTTCAACATCACTAAATGCACAGTTCTCATGGAGTTCATGGTCATCTGTATCTGCAAGTACTAGCGGTACAATTTCTACAGGAACATGTATTGCAAACGTTTCAATTACTCAATCAGCTGGTAGTACAGCTTTTACAAACACATCGCCAAGATATCAAGCAGCTGGTAGTTATGGTAATGGCTCTGGTTTATTTATTAGTCATGATTGGGGAAATGTTAGCAGCAGCACAACAGTTACTATTAACTTTCCAACTCCCGTTATAAACCCTTGCTTTGAAATTGATGATATAAATACGCCACGTTTGTGTAATACAGGGTGCACTAATAATTGGAGTGATGAAGTACAAGTTTCAGGTACTAGGACATCTGGAACAGGTACTGTGACTGTAACTTCTAATTCAACTGGAAGCGGAGTTCCTATTTCCGATGTATTTAACGTAACGCTCAGTGGTGTAGGAAACACAACTGCAACTGTTTCAGCAAGACCAAATTGTAGCACTACCTATTATCATGCTCGATTTTGTTTATCTGGAACATTTACACAAATAACTATCATCTATAGATCAGGACCATGGTTCTCGAGACCTGCATTAAATCCATTTATCTCATCTGCGAATTGTGGAACTAATACAGCATTATGTCGGTCTGAACTAACCAACAATTGTAGCTCAACAGACGGTAATCCAGACAACCAACATATAAAAATTGGTGCTATTTCAACTACTAATTGTTTTGCAGCCATGCCTGTTGAATTTGTTGATTTTCATGCAACGTGTTTGAATAGCGAAGCTCAACTAAACTGGTCGACATTCACCGAATTGAATAATGATTATTTTACCATTGAACGTTCTTTGGATGGTTTGGATTTTGAAGAGATGGCAGAAGTTAACGGAAACGGAACAACAAGTCAAATGTCAACTTATAAATGGACAGATGACCGACCAATACCCGGTACCACCTACTACCGTCTTTCCCAAACGGATTATAACGGTGAAAAAACAATGTTAGGCACCCTTTCCTCCGAATGGCCGTGCAATGATCAGTCAAATGATATACAGATATTCCCGAATCCAACAGATGGTGATGTTAATCTTATTATTACGAATGATGACAGGGAAAATTATTCTGTAGAGATCTTTGATGCAATCGGACAATTGGTAATTCCTGTTATTGATGAGAAGATTGAACAACAGGGCACAACAATACTAAAGGTTAAAACGAGCGAACTTTCTGCAGGAATCTTTTTAATGAAGGTCGTTGTGGGTGAAAGGGTTTACACTGAGAAGCTGATCATAAAGAAGTAGCAGCTATCTTTTACTATTATTCACAGTTGGCACCTATTTTTTAAGGGTTGATAATAAGATAGTTGATTCAGAGGTTTTTAAATTTATAAAGTTCTAATATCGAATGAGTATTTCGCATTTTATAGCAATTATCCTATTTTGTAATGTTTATTTGATAGGCCAATCTCAAGAGTTCATTAATTTCTATCCTTGGGTAAGCGGAGGTCTATCTGCTTCGAATTGGCGTTCAGATCCAGATCCGCAGCAATCAGGGGCGAAAACCGGATGTATTTATTCCGATGTGAATATTGCTCTTTCAGGCGGTGCATGGCAGACTTCGAATCCACAATGGGCATATAACGTTGGGGGTATGGCAGCAGCAGATGGATTTGGGATGAAGTTAGGAGTGAACTGGACAAACGTCAATCAGACAGTAACTTTTACTATTACATTCCGAAATGCTCCTTCAGGTGCTATTACTGAATATCCTGTCGATTTTTCAATTTTTGATATCAATTCCCATGTGTGCGGGGCGACTTCACTTAATAGGTTTATTGATGTGGTATCTGTTGTGGGCTATAAGGCCGATTTGACAACTTCTGTCAACCCAAGTTCAATTGTGCCTTCTTGTGCTCAGAATATAGTTACTGGCAACTCAGTGAAGGGAAGTGGATCATGCGGAAACTCAGAAACCACTGTAGCATTCAATTCCTCAAATACGGTAGCAAGAATAGTGATAACCTATTCGAGTGGTACTGGAGATCCCGCGAGTCTAAATTGTGCTGGAACGCCTCCTCAATTGCTAGCGGGTAATGATCCACGAGCACAAGAGATATTTTTGACGCCATTTCGATTGATCGCACCATCATCTTCTGCGCCAACGGGTATAACAGGAACGTCAAGTATTTGTAGTGGAAACAGCACTACCTTAACGGCAACAGGCGGGAATTCATCTACTAACTGGTATACTGGTTCGTGCGGCGGAACGCTTGTTGGAACGGGTTCGAGTATAACAGTTTCTCCCGGTTCTACGACTACTTATTATGCAGCGAATCAAGGCCTTTGTGGTATAACGAGTTGTGCTTCTATAGTCGTGAACGTTGCTTCACCACCAAATGCTGGGACAAATGGTGTAGCTTCATTTTGTTCCAATGGGTCATCAGCAAATTTATTTGCATCACTTGGTGGAAGTCCTTCTTCTTCAGGTACATGGTCAGGACCTTCGTCTCTTGGTGGTGGTAATTTAGGTACTTATAATCCTGTGACAATGAATCCTGGTACTTACACTTACACGGTTACAGGAACAGGTGGGTGTCCAAATGCAACTGCTACAGTTTCGGTTACAGAAACGGCTCCTCCAAACGCAGGAACGAACGGGACTGTCAATTTTTGTTCAAATGGTTCATCTGGGAATTTATTTGCATCACTAGGAGGAAGTCCATCTTCATCTGGAACATGGTCGGGACCATCTGCACTAACTGGAGGAAATTTGGGAACATACAATCC
>CAIYQV010000332.1 GCA_903928365.1 uncultured Flavobacteriia bacterium | reverse complement strand
TTCCGCCTTTTAAATCTGTCGATTCTACGTTGGAAAAAGGAGAATGAAGGTTCTTTTTGTAGGGAATGCACAAGGTTTTTTAACGATTCAGCTCGCCAAAAAGCTGCAATTGACCTACCCTGAATTGACCATTGATATTTTGACGGATAAGACTCCTGAAAGTGGACACCCGTATAGCACCGTATATACCTATCGTACAGGAAACGGAATTTGGAAATTAAATTATTTCAAGTCCCTTCACCAGTTTTTCGCCATGCGAAAAGCATTGATCGATATTCCTGAAGGGTATGACGCTGTTCATATTTTATTGGTAGTTCCGACCTATCGTTTATTCTGGAAACAGCTTTCATCCAAGGGGCAGAAGAGTATTCTTACTTTTTTTGGAAGTGAATACTACCGTTCGAATTTTTTATATCGGATTTTCACAAAAGGTATGGCACGTACCGCTCAATGGGTTACGGCCTCCAATGTTCAAACCTTAAAGGATGTATGTGATCATTACGAGGTGGCAGCATCCAAACGCAGATTATGCCGCTTTGGACTAAGTATTCTGGAGGAAATCGATCTTGTATCTGTTCAGGATCTAACGTCGTTTAACAGTCAGTTTGGAATCAGTGAAGCAACAAGATGTATTTCTGTAGGATACAATGCTGCTCCCATTCAGAATCATCCTTTGATCATTGAACAGATCGCAGCCTGTAAGAATGTTCTTCCTTCATTTGTACTGTTTTTTCAGTTTCATGGACATCGTAATGCCCATGTGCAACAATTGATCGATGCGTGTGAATCAAATGAATTACCTTATCGCATTGTTGATCAATTGAATGATCATGAATTAGCAGTTTACAGAAAACGCATAGATGTATGTATACAACTACAGAAGACCGATCAGTTCTCTGGGGCTATGCAGGAACATTTGTATGCAGGAAGTCGAGTCATTACGGGAAGTTGGTTACCTTATCAGGTGTTAGATGAAAAGGATACAGATTATTGCAAGATCTCGTCAATTGATGATTTACAACGGGTTTTGCCTCAACAGATTGAAATGAATTCAGATAAAATGAAGAACAGTGAGATTATTCGGTCTCTTTCTTCCTGGGAAATAAACATTGGTTCCTGGTTCAGTCTTTACGAGCGTACTTGATGTGATCTAAATATTCAGACCAGTCTCCCATATCGATCCATGCTTTTTCGCTAACCGGGAATACACCTACTTTTCCACCTTTTTGCTTTACATCTTCAATGAGGTGAGTAATATGGTAAATGCTATCGTTTGGAATTTGATCGAGTAGGTGTGGTTCAAGAATATACATGCCACTGTTGATCAGAAAATTCATTTCCGGTTTTTCCCGAAGTTCAATTAATTGCCCTTGTTCACCTGAAACGACCGTTCCGTAAGGAATATGATAACTTTTTACTGCAGCAACCAATGTAATATCATTCTTATTTGCTCGATGATATTTAAGGATCTCAGAATAATCTTCCTTGATGATGATGTCGCAGTTGTTAACGAAGAAAGTGCGATCTAATTTTCCTTTAAGCAAGGTCAAACTACCTGCCGTACCCAATGGTTGATCTTCTTTGAAATAGTCAATGGAATAGGGAAGATGCTGTTCTTCCAGGTAATATTGGATCAATTCTGCTTTGTAGTTCACCGAAAGATGGAAGGTGTGACATCCGAATTGTGCAAATCGGTCAAAAATTTCTTCCAGCATGGTTTTGTCACCAATTGGAATAAGTGGTTTAGGAATCACATTCGTCAAGGGACGGAGCCGCGTTCCAAGTCCGCCTGCCATGATCACAACCGGTAGGTCAAATTGCTCTTTAGGTGAATCAACATCCGTAAAGAGATCTTCCCAAAAATACATTTCCTGAACCTCATTCTGCTCATTGATGATAGGGTAGAACTCCATACGGAATTCGGACATCAAGGACCGAATCTGATCAAGGGAATCTCCGGGTTTTCCGGTTTTGATCTTTGTACGCATCACCTCTTTGACTGGGGAATTCAAGTCTTTACCATTGATGATCGCACGCTGGATATCCCCTGCGCTAAGCAGTCCACCGAATGTGTTTTCATGGATCACAATCAGAAGTTTACGATCAAGTGTGTCCATTTTCTTCAGTGCGTCGATCAAAAGAAGATCTGGAGTGATATTTCTGTTTCTGAACATCAACGTATCTTTTTTGCAGGGTTACCTACCCAGGTTCCTGATTCATGTATTGAATGTAAAACTACGGTTCCTGCTCCAATCGTTACATCGGAAGTAAGCGTGATTCCTTCTTTGAGAACTGCGCCAGCACCAATAAAGCATTCTTGACCTATAGTGACACCACCAAGTAAAATGGCGCCTGGTGCGACGTGTGAAAAAGCTCCAACGTTACAATCGTGTTCGATGATCGCACCAGAATTAATAATGACTCCTTCTGAAATCCGGCTGCCTGCATTGAGGATACTTCCTGGTGCAACAAGTGTTCCTCGTTCAATCATTACATCTTTGGCAATAATAGCTGTTTGGTCAATCACTAGGCAGATTTCAATAGAATTTTGGTCACAAAATGCGTGAAGTTTCTTTCTGATCTCATTTGAACCAATTGCAACAAAAAAACTATGGTTTCGGAGCGCATCAAATGAAATAGCTAGCTCGTCCCCCATGTAGATCAGGTCTGTTTCTTCTATTTTGGTCCTATCCAAATAGCCGATAACCTCCATTCCGGAACTTTCGGCGGAGGAGCGCACTACCTTGGCATGACCTGAATTTCCGAATAAAAGTACTTTTTTCATTTTCTCACACTACTTGGGAGATTTACCAGACGATCTGCAATATATTGTGTGTTCGTGAGATCACCACAAAAAGATTGTTTTAAAAAGCTTAATTGATGCAAAGGATTCCAGGCAGGACGCGTCATCACACCAGCTGCGTTTGTTTCTGAAAGAAATTCATCACGTTCCTCCTTCGATGTCAGAAGAATGGTGTTCAACCAATAATTTGCTTTGGTGTCTTGTTCCTCTGCAATATACTCGATCGAACTGTCACGGAACAAATCGTGGTAAAATCCTGCTGTTTCTCTTTTGTTCTGAATGAATTCTTCTAATTGTTCCAGCTGTGCACAAGCCAGTGCCGCGTTGATATTCGGGCAGCGGTAATTGTATCCCATCCTATCATGGTCGTATTCCCAGGGATGTGACTTTTTTGCTTGCGTACTAAGGTGTTTTGCCAATTTACCAAGTTCATCGTCATTTGTAACCAGGATGCCGCCACCACCTGAAGTAATGGTTTTGTTGCCATTGAAACTAAATGTTCCCATCTGGCCAAATGTACCCGTATGTTGTGTTTTATAACGGGTGCCAAGAGATTCTGCTGCATCTTCGATCAACGGAATATTTTTAACAGAGCACAAATCACGCAGTTCATCCACTTTAGCAGAAAAACCAAAGGTATGCATTGGAACTACGGCCGACACTTTTTTTCCAGTAGGAATGTGCGTAGGAATTCCGTTCACAAGTTCTACATCATTTAATGCAATGGCCAGACTCTCAACGGACATGCTCAAGTTTTGTCGGTCAACATCTACGAAATAGGGGATAGCACCCGTATATAAAATGGCATTCGTTGTAGCTACAAAACTTAAAGATTGGGTTATGACCAGATCTCCAGGTTCGACACCGGACACGATCAATGCAAGATGAAGTGCGGCAGTGCCATTAACGACAGCTATAGCATGTTTAGATCCTGTCAGTTCTTTCATCATGTCTTCAAAACGATCTACAAATGGACCGACGGAGGAAACAAATGTCGAATCGATACATTCATTAAGATAGGCCTTTTCATTACCATTAAAACAAGGTTCGTGTAAAGGGATGAATGAACGGTCGTTCCCGTAATAGTGCTTGATCTTTTCGATATAGGACTCGTACTTCTGCATTACATTTTAGTATCGAGAAATTTTCCTTTTTCTTCGTGTTCGAATCCAGGAAGTGTATTTTCGAAAAGTTCTACCAATTCTTCTTTGTTCCAGGTACCGCGTTTGAGTAAAGTTTCGATGGATTCCTGGAAATATTCGAGTTTGTCGATTTGCGTATGATCTATCTTATTTTTGATCACGCCGAAATTTTGAAAACGCTGCAAGTCAAGGGTTTCTCGACTCGTGTAGAATTCTTCAAAGTCCTTTTCACCGGTCGTATCACTTTGGGAAAAATAGCATGGCCATGTTCCGTCTGAAGATTGGTTTGTTGCCCTTGATCTGGCTTCTTCTTCAGAAGTGCAGATGAAAGGTTTAAGTCCTCTTTCCTGAAGAAAACGAATGGCAATATCATCGAATTTGGTTAGTGCAAACGTGGATTTTTCTTGAGGGAAAAAGATATCACGCGTATTACCAAATAAGCCAGCAACCAGGCATAGCTGCCCTGATTCTTTGGGAGTAATAAAATACCTCTTGACATCATTTGGTGCAACGATGGGCTGATTCTTTTCTAATCGGTTCAAAAAACCACATAGCAGCGAACCATCTGAAAAGGCCACATTGGCAAATCGAGCTGTTGATATAGAAATGTCGTCACTGTACTTCCAAAGAAATTGCTCCATGATATTTTTGGATGCACCCATCATATTAACGGGATTAGCAGCTTTGTCTGTACTTACACTGAAATAGTGTTTGGAACCTTGTGTGATTGCCTGGCGAACGGTCTTAATGGTATTCAGAATGTTTACCTCAATCATTCGCATGAGTGTATACGGATCCTTTTCGCTCCGTACATGTTTCAGTGCGGAAAGATTAAATACGTAATCATACGGACCATTTTCCTGTATACATACATCATAGGCGACTGAGCCAATGTCAAGTGCAAATGTCTGGAAATCACCTTCGATATACCCCATGCTACTGCGTATTTCTCTGACAAGTTCCACCAGATTGTTTTCACTGATGTCAACAACATGTAGCTTTTTTGGGGATCGACTGAAAATCTCCTTAACGACTGATTTACCAATCGTACCGGCACCTCCAAGCACTAAAAAGGAACTCTTGGAAACAATTTCCCCGATCTCATTCTCTAATCTGGAAAGATCATCGCTGAACAAGTAATCTGTCCTTCCGAGTATGTGAAGAATGGATTGGTCTGTCATACTTATTTTGCCTCTACAAAGGCTTCGAAATTGAGGACGACCATCTTAGGGTCAGTGTTCGCCGTAACTGTAACGGTTTTCTTTTGTTCTCCTAATTGTCCCGGTTTTGGATGGAAGATCACTTCGATCACGTCGGATTTTCCGGGGGCAATAGGCTTTTCAGGTTTTTTAGCTGTGGTACAACCGCAACTTACGTCAACTTTTTCAATAATGAGAGGATTAGCACCGGAATTAGTCACTTTGTACGATACCTTGTTTTCAGAATCTTCAATTAGTTTACCGAAATTGTAGTTCAGTTTATCAAAGGTCATGGAAGTCATTGATTTCCTGAGTTCGGCCTCTTCCTTCTCAATTTCTTTGAGTGCTTCCTTCAATTCTGCCTCCGAGGTGCCGTTTGCTGCAATTGCTGATTCAACATCTTCTTTAGATGCCTTATTTTCGGAATTGCCGCATGAAGAGAGGAAGGTGAGAATTGCGGCAAAAACAATTATTCGATTCATAGCGTACTCTTTAAAACAAAGTTAAAACAGAAATCTATTTTTTTCGATCGAGATTCGTTTTTTCGTAATCGCCTTGAGTTAAGGCCTTCACTGCGCGTTGTAGTATTTCATTGGAGTCGTTGTATACTTGATAAAACTCATTGTATCCCCACAGATCCTGTGCTAAAACGGCCTTCATTCGCAGCTTGAGAAGCGATTCACTGACTTTGTATTGTTCTTCATTGAACTTAAGCTCTTTATCTTCCTTAGCAACGTATGCAAAAAACTCATCCATAAATTTTTGGTCGAGTGTAAAGTTCTTACGGAAATCGTCAAATGAAGCATACTTCATAAAAATAGCTTCCCGGTTCTTATCTACATATTCCAGACTGTATGAAGTGATATGACCGCCCTGAACAAGATCTCCAAAATAATCTGAATTGGCCGAGGTGTCGATAGGAACAAAAATATCCGGCATAATTCCACCGCCTCCATAGACCGTTCTTTTAGTGATCTTAGTTTCGAATTTCAAAGAATCTGGAAGTTTGATCGAATCTGCGTGACTGAATTCACCATGTTTGTAACGCTCATTGAGGTCGTCTTCGTAGGCTGCCAAATCATCATAGGGTTTTTGGATGAATCGTCCTGTAGGGGTAAAATAACGAGCGATTGTTAAGCGGATCTGTGAACCATCTGTCAGGTCAATCGGTCTTTGTACCAGTCCTTTTCCAAATGTTCGTCGTCCGATGATCATACCGCGGTCCCAGTCCTGTATTGCGCCAGACAAGATCTCACTTGCGGATGCAGAATATTCATCGGTCAGTAAAATGAGCGAACCTTCTTCCCAAAGACCCTTTTTCCCTGCTGACAAATTGTTTCTAGGCTGCGCTCTACCTTCTGAATAGACGATCAACTTATCGCTACTAAGAAATTCATCTGCTACTTTTTGCGCTGCATCCAGCAAACCTCCACCATTTCCCTGAATGTCGAAGATCAAATGCTTCATTCCTTTTGATTTGAGAAAAGTCAATCCTTTTTGAACTTCTTCAACCGTACTTCGGGAGAAACTATTCAACTTCAGATAACCGATTTCCGGAGTCAACATGTAATAAGCATCCACGGAATTGATTGGAATATGATCACGCGTGATGACGAAATCAAGTGATTTTTTGGCTTTTTTTCTAAGGATTTCAATTTTAACTTTCGTGCCTAATTCACCCATGAGTTTTTCACGAACCTGGTTGTTTTTCAATCCTACTCCGGCTACATTTTCGTTTTCAATTCGAATGATCTTGTCTCCAGGAAGAATACCCAGTTTTTCAGACGGACCTCCTGGGATAGTGGCTACGACCATCAAGGTGTCTTTTAAAATCTGAAAACGAACACCAATACCTACAAAACTTCCATTGATGGAAGAATTAGCCTCGTCAACTTCCTCTTTAGAGATAAAAGTAGAGTGGGGGTCCAGTTTTTCCAGCATGGCAACGATAGCAGCGTCAGTCAGTTCTTTGTCGTTCACCTGGTCCACATACATGCGGTTAATGTAGGTGAGAACTTCGTCAAACTTTTGAGTTGTTGCAATCTTTTGAGGGTCCGTTTGACCATAGAAAGAAGAAGTAATGGCAACAATTATAAGTAGGGAAAGAAAACGGATCATACGTGTTGTTTAAGATTCTAAAGGTAGTGAAATAACGTAGTGAACATCCATCGTGTAACATGTCGAATGAAAAAAAACGTTAACAGTATTACATAAGCGGAGATCAGTATATTTGTTTTAGCTATGACCAGAAGCGCCATTATTTTCTTGTTCCTGTTTTCATCCATAGAGCTGATGGCTCAGGTTCCCGCGTTCGATAAACTCGAGTTGTTGTATAGTCAGGAGCATTACAAAATGGTTTATAGAAGGGCAAATCGATTGTTGGATGTGCCTGATTATGATTATTCACATTTACCTGAATTCTATAAGGCTCTTAGTGGATTCAGATTAAGTCAGGATCAACATTGGTCTTTAAGGCATCCAAAGGCGCTGGAGGAGTCAGCTGAATTATTCAGGGCAATCAAACATTCCTCTGATTCCAAAAGGTTGTTTGATGCACACATTATTGAAGTTTCCTTTCTGAAGAGGGATATGATCGCCTGGGCGGAGGATTTGAAAAGACGCGGTAAAAAAGCAGAGTTTGAACGAATTTATAAGGTGATTTCTGATCTGTTTGATGATATCCCTGATTTGGATTTACAACCCGATCCCATTGAAAAGGATACAAGCGATGTAGAAGAAGATGCATTTATAAATGCTTATGGAAAGGAACGAAACGAACTGGTTGAATATGCCAAAAATCAATTAGGAGTTCCTTATTTATGGGCAGGAAACGAACCTACGGGATTTGACTGCAGTGGTTTTACGTCTTATGTAATGCGTCAGGGTGGAAAAGAATTACCAAGAAGAGCGGTAGACCAATACGATAAATCAAGAAAGGTGAAACAGCGTAACGCTCAGAAAGGCGATCTTGTTTTTTTTGATAGCGGATCAGGAATTTCACACGTAGGAATGCTGATCTCTGAGCGGGGAAAACCACTTGTTATGATTCACGCCAGCTCTTCAAATGGAGTTATCATTACTGAAATTGAGCAAAGCGATTACTGGCTCAAGCGATTGAAAGGATTTGGTACATATGTCTATTAAATCAGCTTATTCTCTGATAAACAGCCAACCAGTTGCACGCGATCCGTTGCTTAATTTACAATAGTAAGATCCGGATTGAATATGTGCAAGGCTCAACGAATGAGTCCCAAATTCTTCTGTATTCCAGGATGACTCATGTACAAGTTTACCTGTGAGATCCACAATTTGAACGGATACTTCTCCGGAAAAATTTTCAGGAGCAATCATCGTTACCATGTCTTTAGTAGGA
>CAIYQV010000331.1 GCA_903928365.1 uncultured Flavobacteriia bacterium | reverse complement strand
GAGTACAATGGTTTGCTGATTACAGAGACGACTGGAACACCAGCGCATTGGTAAAAAAACGTTCCCTCCTTGAAAAGACGCTCCATTCCTTAAGTTCACGTAGTGAGAAAAAATGGGTTGGAACAGCAAGCGCAATTTTTTCAGTATCTGACCTTTATACCGAGAAGATCAGCCAATTTGTAGGTATAAAAGGGTATACTGTTTTGAATGGCTATGAAATCGAAGAAAGAGAACGAGAACGAGAGCGCCCTTCGAGCCCTTCGAGTGACCTCAGGGCTCATAGAGGAGAAAGAGAACGAGAACGAGAGCGCCCTTCGAGTGACCTCAGGGCTCATAGAAGAGAAAGAGAACGGAGTGAGAATGAACTAACATATAGGTCTGGAGATTTTGTGATTACCTATAATGGGAGTTTATATACAACACAGTCCATTGAGCCTTTTTTAAGAGTGATCCAGCGCCTGCAAGAAGATGAGTCGATTCATACAAAAATTCGCCTTCAATTTCCCGGACTCGGATTTGATCCTGCTCAAGAGAAACGCGTACTGGAACTCACACGCGGTTTTGCTGACTTGGTTAAAATTACCTCGAGAATTCCCAGACAACAGGTCCTTGAAATGCAGCACAATTCAGACGTACTTCTGATGCTTGCGCATACGGGAATAAAGGGAATTCCAAGCAGTAAATTATATGAGTACATTGGTTTGGAAAAACCGATCATTCTCTTTCCAAACGATCAGGATATTATGGCGAACACCCTATCTGAAACAGGATTGGGATTGATCTGCGAAAATGAGTCAGCGCTGGAAAAGTCAATCAGAAATATGATTCAAAAAAAACAAATTGGTGAACCCTTGGTACTACCAAACAAATCAGCTATTCAATCCTTTTCAAGGGAAGCCCAAACCGCTCAACTGGCTAGACTGCTCGAAGACATTCGGCAAGATCAATGACCTATGTTTCCTGCTCCTTATTCTTTTCGGATTGTATATGAGCAGTAAGAACAATCACTAAAAAGGGGATGATCGGGGCTTTAAATCGAACCAAAACCCCAAACAGGATGGACGTGAATCCAGAGAAAAAGGCAAGAATAAGGGCAAAAAAGAAAGAAAACATTAGAATCTCTTCATTCCGAATGCGTCTTAACCGTTCCCTGAAGCGCGCATGAAACAAGAACGAAAATAAATAATAGATGATCACCGTACTTTGGATGCCATCAATGATCAAGGAAATACTCAAAGATTCCCATAAGAAAGGCCTGAAAAAACCAGCGATTACCGAAGTGGGGAAGGCTTTTATCATTCCAACTGGGGAATAATCGGTGATGCCAAGATCATATTTTGCCCCTTTATAGGTGGTATTTGTGGTCATATCCTGATTGATAACGGCCGCTTCTTCAATAAACTGATCAGCTACTGACGTACGGAAAAACAAGAGTATACCTACAATTCCAACCACCCCAAACAACAAGCGAATACCATTACGTTGAAAACTCTGTGCGCCGTATTTTTTCCCGACCCGAGCACCATAGGCGTAAAGTAAGGGGGCCAGAGTGGTTGCGATCATGAACGAACGCACTCTGTACATGACATACAAACAAATAAATAAAACAATCCAGCTGAAAATAGTATGCTTTATCTCCGATGAAAGGATTTTATGTAAATGATAAATAAAATAACAAACGGCAACCCACATGACGGTGTCTTTAGAAATACCGGCACACCAGAAACTCAAGGAGGGGATGAAAAAGATAGCAAAGGCCAAATGTCGATCTGAATGGAGCTTGAACGAACGGACAGCTTCAAAGAGCTTCATGGAGGCATTGGTGGCAAAATAAGAGAACACCAGCGACATGAACATATAACCCTGAAAAGAAAAGAATCCCAGTACGGAAACTATTTTACTGATGAAAAAGCTTGATTCCTCTTGATACGTCCTGTTGTCAGGAAAGCCCGTTTCGGCGTTAAAGTAGACATAGTATTGCCAAAAATCGCGTGTTTCACGAAAATCGAACAATTCTGTGAAATAAGCAGTAGGGCTTTCCCAAAATACGTGATTCAACTTTACACCCCCGTCCCAGAATCCGATTGAATCACCTCCACCACCATAAGTAATAATGTAAAAGGCAGCATTGGCAATCACAAAGATCATTTTAAAATAAAAGGCACGTGGATAATATTTGTAATATACCTTGTCGCTATTTGAACTGGTTCTCACATATATCAGAATCGCAATCACTACGAGTCCCAAAAAAGTGGACATGAAGTCTATCGGGCTAAAAAACTCGTACTTTCTACTGATCTGTAATTGAAGTGGGAGAAGCAATCTTTGTTATTTGTATCCGAAGTTACCTATTTTGCCGCAGCCTTCGACATCGCTCAGGCTGCTTTTTATTTTTCAGTGGGCTTCGGCGTCGCTCAGCCCACTACTTGACACACAAGTGTAAAAGAAGTCCGAGCGACGCCGAAAGGTAATCCGAGCGATGCCGAAAGGTAGTCCGAGCGATGCCGAAAGGTAGTCCGAGCGATGCCGAAAGGTAGTCCGAGCGATGCCGAGGACTACTGTAACTCCGTATGCTGCCACTGAATCCAGTACTCCTCCAACCCTTCAGGAGTTTTGTAAAGCGGACTGATGTAAAGTTTCTTTCGTTTAACGATCTTTCCTTTGAGCAGGTCTTTCTTACGTTTTTTGAGATCTGGCGTGTGACCCCATCCTCCCGAATGATCAAACCCCGTCATAGCTTTTCGCTTGCTGACGCGGATCAACGGAATATACACCCGGTATTCGACGTAGCGATCCCCATCTCCCATTCCTCGGGTAGTCATACGAATATGCTTGAGATCGACCTTTGAATACTTGCCTTGTCGGTACAAATCCTTCAAATGATCTCCCACATATTTACACATGAAATTGGAATAATTGTGAGCGATATCGGTACCTGTCAGATGCAATTTGTACGCATATTCCCAGTCCACAAATTCTACCCCCTTGTACACGCCACTCACACCTTCTTCTGTGCAGACAGGAGTATCAATGAAATACCTGTAGCGTTCTACTACGCGCGTCGATGTATCTTCCGGATCACGGAAGGTAAATCCTTCCTGTTGGTTAGTTGACTGTCCGCAACCCATTTGAAGCAGAAAGACACAAAGCAACCCAAGGAAATAAATAAACCTGATTCTCATGAGTCAATACGCATTCGGATCCGCCATTCTTTCGGAAAATGATTGTTAAACCGATGACCGATCTTTTTGATCCAGCCTAACGACTCTTGTTCGAAGGTGATCAGGTTCCACCCATCTACTCCCTCCACAGAAAAGGTATCACCGCGCAAATAACTCAGTGCTTCTTCCCTACCAACAGTGATAGTGGGCAGATCCTCCGAACGAATGCCAACAGAAAGAGCCAGTTCCTCTGATGGAATCAGTCCTTTTCGTGCCGCAGAACCGATCGTCACTCCTAATTTGAGCAAGCGCATTGTTGACTGCACATGTAACATTTCTTTTTCAAAAGAAACAGGCAATGCATAGATCCATTCTTCCCGCTGATAGAAAGAAAAGTGATCCTTCTTTACCCAGGGCATCAATGCATTTTGGTCCTTGAACTCCGTTAACCGCGATTTAGAATTTGTTCGCCGCGCATGCTCGTCCGGTTTTTGCAACACTGCCAGATAGTATCCTTCGGTTGCTGCGATTCCAGGCAAACAATACAATCCCAACCCTTCCCTGTCAGCCATCACTGTCTCTGGTTTTTCTATTGGAATAAGTTCGGCACCTAATTGATTCATCATCCAGAGGACATTATCCTCATTCTCATGTCTATTGAAGGTACAAGTAGAATAAATCAGATAACCTCCGGGCTTCAGGGAATCCCAGATATCGTTTAAAATCGTCTGCTGGCGATCCGCGCAAAGTAATACGTTTGATTCAGACCATTCCGTTCTGGAGTTCCTGTCTTTTCGGAACATTCCTTCACCGGAACAGGGTGCATCAACCACTATCACATCAAAAAAATGGGGTAAGCGATCAAAATCCGAAGGTTTGTTATTTGTAACGATCGTATTTGGAAAGCCCCACTTTACCAAATTTTCACGCAGGACAGAGGCCCTTTGTGTTATCATCTCATTGGAAACGAGCAAGCCTTTTCCATTCAGAAACGAGGCGATCAATGTGCTTTTTCCACCGGGAGCCGCACAAAGATCCAGTATGATCGGTTCTTCCGAAAGTTCGAGTGAACTCAATGCGTGATCCAACAACATAGAACCAGCCTCCTGCGGGTAATAAGTTCCTGCATGAAAAAGAGGATCAAGTGTAAAGAGCGGACGTTCGGCGAGGTAAAAAGCATCTTTGCACCAACTTACTTCAGACAAAACGTTTAAAGCCGATCGGACTTTTTGAGGATTAAAACGAACTGAAACCGGTCCTTCCGAATCTAAAGCGTCCAGCAACCCATCTCCAAGAAACGAATCCGCTTTAACACGATCAATAAACGCTTGAGGAAGTGACATATGAGATCAGAAAACCATCAATTTGATTTCACGTATGCCACGATGATTACGTACTCTCAACAGGTATGTCCCGGATGTATGAACGGAAATATGTTCTATTCCACTGCCGATAAGCTGAGACCTGGAAAACAAGCTCTTGCCGTTCATGTCCCAAAGTTCTATTGTTCCGCCTTGCTCCCAGGATAAAATGATCTCTTGTACTTCAGGATCATAATAAAAATCGAAATCTGGATGAGCCTGTGCTTCTATTACACCTGTAATTTCTGACGTGCTTGACAACTCAACAGGTTGATCATTGGGACCATACGGATTGGCATAATTCACTTCTGCATTGAGTGACAATTCACAATTGTTTGCATCATGAATGATCACTTCATAAAATCCGGGATTCAGATCTGTTTGATCCTGCGTGGTGATTCCATTCGACCATTCATAAGTGTACGGTTGAATTCCTCCGGTAACGGCAAGATCAATTGTGCCTCCCGATGAATAAAAGATATCTGTTTCCTGCAGATTCGCTTCGAGCAATGCAGGATCTGAAAGTTGATAGATCTCAGCCCCACTGCAACCACGTTGATCTGAAAAAATGACGAAGAATGTTCCGGCATTCAACCCAGAAATATCAGCGCTTGTTTCTCCTGTGTTCCATAGTGGATTGTATGGTGGTAAACCGCCACTCACCTGCATGGTAATACTGCCTGATGCTTGGTCGTAACACAAGGGATTGGTTATGGTTTCATTTAATACAATGGGAGTCATTGCTTCAAACGTGGTCATGTAACTTGCTACGCAACCATTGGCATCACGAACGATTACAGTGTACGTTCCGGGAGTTAAACCTGAGATCGTGTCATTCGTTTGTCCATTACTCCACAAGATCGAAAAAGGAGCGGTTCCAGCCTGGGTTAAATTGAGTGTCACTCCTTGAGTCAATTCAGCACAGTTGACCGTATTCTGAGCGGACATTGAAAAAGTGTTGAAGGTACTCGCCATCTGAACCGCAGCCTGAGCGTTAATGCGTCCGGCACCTATTTGACCAACATAAGCTGGATTTTGAGCATCAATATTTACTGAGCTTGATTTCAAAATAAACTCAATCTGATCAGGCGACAAACAAGGGTTCACTGAAAGCATAAGACCACATAAGCCAGAGACATAAGGTGCGGCGAACGAGGTGCCGTTTCCAGTAGTATATACACCCGGTGCGGTAGACAACGCAACATCATATCCAGGAGCCGAGAGATCCACATAACTATTATGCTGATGCGTTGAACCCGGATTCCCGATGTACCGTTCGTGGTTGTCGTAGGGTCCGATTGAAGTGACCGAAATGACATGATCAAATGAGGCGGGATAAACAGGATTAGAGGCCCCTGAACATGTCCCTCCATTTCCTGCCGCAGCGACGATAACCGAACCATTCGCATGAACTTCATTGATGACAGCCTGCGGATAATCGACATAGTCACAACCGGAAGACCAGCTCACATTGATCACCTCTGCACCCGAATAGGTAGCGTTGAGTAGCTCATTGTAATCCATGACGCGCAACTGAAGATGAGAGTCATATCCGATCGAACTTTTCCCCTGTCCATTATTCGTATTCCCCGCTGCGGTGATGGCTACCACGGTTCCATGAACATAATCAGAATTCAAATTGTCGGAAACATAATTCACTTTACCGACCAATTCTTCATGTGCCGTATAATAATTGGCATCCGTAATTGCAATAACAATAGATGTATCTCCATGTGTGATATCCCAAGCCTGCTGAGCATTGATTAGATCAAGGGCATAATCATTGGAAAACTGCATGTGGTAATCGTTCGGGGTACTTAATAACTTATAATCCGGTCCAATCTCAGGTTTGATGAACGGTAACCCTGAACGCGTGATTGCTTGTAATAGTTCATGAGAATTACACGTACATTTCAATTCAACCACTTGTAAAAGTTCTGCATTTCTGGACGAAGGCAACGCTACACGTGTTTCATGTATCCGAAAGGAATCCTTCAGCGCAAGCCAAGTCTCAGATTCCAGATCACCGTTCACATTTCTTAGAAGCACCTCACGAAAATGAGGATCCTCTACCCTCACCCAAATGCGTGCATCCTGTGCTTTTATTTTAAAACTCAAACACAATAGGGCGAGTATGAAAAGGTATGTTGTTTTTTTGTTCACGTACTTTGCGAATAGAACGAATGTACGAAGTTTACAAAGAAATTCCGAACAGAATTCAGTAAAAACAAAAGCAGGAACCGTCTCTACTCAGTTCCTGCTCTCAGATGGTGTGGATCTTCCTGTTACCTAACCATAAAACCACTCTCTTTTTTTTATAGGAAGATCACTTTTTTCACCAGCTGTTGTCCTTGTGTTGTTGTCAATTTCACCAGGTATTCGCCTTGAGCTACTCCCTGAAGTTCTACTTTTTGTGTATAGTTCTCTGTTTCGATGGTTTGTACTTCTTGACCCATCAAGGTTACAAGTGTTACGGTTTTAACATCTGTGTCATTCCATGTTACTGTTGCGTGATCTGTAGCAGGATTAGGATACACATTCAAGGTTGTTGTTTGGGTTTGCTCGTTCACTCCCAACGCATATTCCTGATTAACTGTATTTCCTTCATCTGTTGTACCTGCAGCAATGACTGCCGGACCTTCCTCCTGAGCTTCGTGACCTGCTACTACTGCATTTGCACTGGTGATACATCCGTTTGCATCTGTGATCATCACTTCATAAAAACCAGCTTCAACCTCTGTCAAATATTGAGTAGCAGCTTCGTTATTCCAAGCATATGTGTAAGGAGCTGTTCCACCGTTTACTTCAACATCCACCTGACCTGCTTCTGTATATGCTGCATCACTGTGGGCGATTGTTGCCGTCAAAGCAGCAGGTTCTGTCACATAGAAGCCATTCACAGCTGTACATCCGTTTCCGTCTGTCACTGTAACCGTGTAGAATCCTTCTTTCAAATTGTTCAATGCTGTTCCAGTTACTCCGTTATCCCATGTGTAAGTAAATTCACCGTTTCCACCTTCAGCTACCGCTGCAACCGCACCGTTCTGACCACCGTGACAAAGAACTGCTGTCGTTGTTGCGTTCACTGTCATTGGTACCATTGCTGTAATTTGAGTTTGAAAAGTGGCGATACACCCTTTGCTATCATGGATCAGTGCTGCGTAGGTACCTTCTTCCACATTCACAAGCGTTTCAGTAGTTGCTCCGTTATTCCATTCGATGGTGAAAGGAGCTGTTCCGTCGTAGTTAAGATTCAATGCGATGCTTTGTTCCATTGTCGTACATTCAACTTGTGTTGTACCTGTCACGGTCATGGTGTTGAATTTTGCTGCCATTTTCAGTGCTTCAGCTGCTTGCATACGTCCTGCTCCCAATTTCCCAACATATTGTGGGTTTTGTGCATCAATGTTCAAGGCTGTCGCTTTCAAAATGTACTCTACTTGATCAGGATTCAAACAAGGATTCACTGCATGCATCAAAGCTACTGTTCCAGATACATAAGGTGCAGCGAAAGAAGTTCCGTTTCCTGTTACATAGTAACCAGGTGCAGTTGTAAGTGCTACATCGTATCCAGGAGCACAGATGTCTACAGAAGCATTGTGCTGGTGTGTAGAGGCAGGGTTTCCTACGTAACGTTCGTGGTTATCCATTGGTCCAACACTTGATACTGCGATCACGTGGTCATAAGCTGCAGGGTAAACTAAGTTGTCAGGTCCACCACATGTTCCACCGTTACCAGCTGCTGCGATCAAGGTAGAACCGTTGTTGTATACTTCGTTGATCACTTCCTGTGCATAGTAGTTGTAGTAACATCCGGATGCCCAGCTCATGTTGATCACTTTTGCTCCAGAATAAGTAGCAGCAATCAATTCATTGTAATCCATCGCACGCAATTGAAGACGGCTGTTGTAACCAATCGCACTTTTACCGGAACCGTTGTTTGTGTTACCGGCAGCGGTGATCGCTACTGCTGTACCGTGTGTGTAGTCTGTGCTGTAGTTTTCAGAAACGTAATTGTATTTACCGATCAATTCTTCGTGACCCAAGTGGTAATTCGCATCAGTAATAGCGATCTGAACACTTGTATCACCAGTTGTGATATCCCATGCTTCAGGAGCACCAATCAAATTCAATGCATAATCATTTGCAAACGCCAAGCTATAATCGTTAGGCATACCTAATGTTTGAAACTCAGGAGCCAACTCAGGACGAACGAACACTTTACCTTCATGAGTCATGGCTTGCATTAAGTCATTTGCATCACAATTACAGCTTACAGAATAAACACTGTTCAATTCTTTTGAACGACTTGCAGGAAATGCTTTCTCCACTCCTGTTACATTCATGGTTCTGAAAAGTGTCGTAACGGAAGTAGTGTTCAACTGCTGTGCATCGGTTACTTTCACCCAAACTTTTCCTGTTTGTCCAAATGCAACTGTATTCATCACTAGTGCTGTTGCTACTCCTAAAACTGTTTTGATCGCTGACGTTTTCATATTACTTTGTGTTCGTTTCTGAAACAAAGGTGCGGCCATCTCAAAACCTATATCCTATATATAAGGAAAGTCAAATGCATTTTACAACATCCTCCGTAAGTGACATTGCGGGATACGTGTAGGGGAGCTACGTAGATGTACGCAGATGGGTGTAAAAACGATTGATTTTAGGCTTCGAGGATTTGAACATTCGAGGATTTGAACATTCGAGGATTTGAACATTTGAAGATTTGAAGATTCGAAGATGAAATAGCAAGAAAATCTGCAATTTGAAATCTGAAATCTGCAATCTGAAATCTTCCATCTTCCAAATAGCGACAGCGTCAAATAGCGAAGCGTCAAATAGCGAAGCGTCAAATAGCGAAGCGTCAAATAGCGAAGCGCCTAATAGCAACAGCGTCAAATAGCAAAGCGTCAAATAGCGAAGCGCCAAATAGCAAAGCGTCAAATCTTTAAATAAACCTTCATTTTTTGAGAGGATGCCGTAGCCAGCGCCTCACGACTGACGCAAAACCCAACACACCAGAGAATCTTGGTGTCATCGATCAGTACGATTTGGGATGATTTTTCAAAGGCGTGAACCTTAGCGTCCGAGAGAATATCAGAAATAAGTTTGGAACCATTAACGCCAATGGGTTTGATGCGATCACCATTCTGCCAGATTCTGATCTTAAGGTCGCCGGTTATTTTTTCCGGATCAAGATAAATGGTCTTTTTATCAAATTCTTTTGGTAGATGATCGGTTGGTTCTGAAACGATAATTGGTAGTTCAGTGCCGACATCCTTCATAAACTGAAAATGATCGGTCTCCCGAAATACTCGATTGTAACGGCAGTGAATCAAGTCCAGGTAGCTGCCTTTATCGGAATGACGGAGTTTTTGAAGTTCAGCAAAAACGCCATGTGTGAATCCGCTCATTCGCAATAGTTCAGAGACCACTTCCCCGAACTCCGTGTCCATCCATTCAAAAGGAAGTTTCCCCGTTGAATTGAATTCCCCGGCTAAATCGTTTGCCTTCTGCTGAATGTAGATCAATTTCAGCTGAAACTGTTTAATGACTAACAAAATGTCCTCATTCAGATTAGGAAAGACTTTTTGAATCTCTGGCAGAAATACATTCCGCCACTTATTACGGGCATATGAAAGTTCTTGATTACTCTGATCTTCTCTCCATGGCACATCGTTCTCATGGGCATAACGTATGAGTTCCGCTTTGGAATACCTCAATAATGGCCGGAAGATCTTGCCCCGATGTTCCGCCATACAGGATAAAGCCCTGACCCCTCCTCCTCTTGTCAACGCAAGAAAAAATGTTTCGATCTGATCATCCAGGTGATGCGCGAGAAAAATACCATCAGACGGAAGTGCGTGTTTTTCAAAAAAAGCATACCTCACTTCGCGCGCCTTTTGTTGCAGATTCCCACCGGATAATTTTAATTGATCATATAAGTCAACTCGCAAGACTTCTAGTTTTAACCGATGCTGTTCACAATAGGCGCTCACCAAGTGCTCATCCTGATCGGATGCTTCACCTCGCAAACCATAGTTCACGTGTAGTACAAGCAATGATTTTCCGCAATGCCTGAGCATGTCGAGCAATACCATCGAATCCACTCCTCCACTGCAAGCTACCAGGCAGCGATCCATCGAGTATTGATTTAATAACGATTTCAGTGGTGTATGGAAGTCACTCATTGATCCCTTCCATGATGCGACGTACCTTGATCAGGCATTCTTCGTATTCTTTCTCAGGATCAGACTGGATCGTAATGGCGCTTCCCACCGAACAAGACAATACATTCTTTTCAGAATTATAGATCAATGTGCGGATGACCACATTAAAATCAAAATTACCCTGAGGATCCAGGTAGCCTATGGAACCTGAATACAAACCTCTTTTAAAGTTCTCGTTGGATTCGATCAATTCCATAGCTCTTCGCTTTGGAGCACCCGTCATGGAGCCCATAGGAAAAGTTGCGTTCATGATATCCGAAAAGGACACCCCTGCCCTTAGTTCACATGAAATAGTAGAGATTAACTGATGGACTGTTTCATAGGTATAAACCCCACATAATTCATCTACAACAACCGAATCTTTTGCTGCTACACGGGAAAGATCGTTCCTCACCAGGTCAACGATCATCACATTTTCCGAACGTTCTTTAGGGTCCTTTTCCAGGGAACGCTTCAACATTTCATCCTCATTTGGATCTGCAGATCTGCGCGCTGTACCTTTAATGGGTTGTGAGATCAGACGATTTTCTTTTTTGCGTAAAAACCGCTCGGGACTTCCGCAAAACACAGCAAATTCATCAAATGCAACAAAAGCAGAATGAGGTGCTTGTGTCAAATGATTAAGTTTAAAATAGGCGTCCCACACATTCCGAATCGCTACGTTTTCAGCTCGGTACTCCTGACAAAAATTGACTTCATAGATATCACCGCGTTGAATGTGTTCCTGCAGTATTCGGACCTTCTCCAGGTATGCTTCTTCTGATAGTTGCGGCTGAAAGTGAAAATCATGCTGATGGAAATTGGTATTGGTTTCTTCCTCCAGTACCGTATTTATAAATTCCAGGCGCTCTTCATTTTTCTCACCTTGAAGAAACTCAAAATTCTCCTGATCCATACGCACCACAAATTCAGGAACCCAGAAACAGATATCTGGAAATTCAATAGCATCAGGATTGAAACTTACGACGTCGTGCAACCCCTGTTTCAGGTCGTAACTCAAACAACCAAAGCGAAACAAGCCCTCGTTTCTTTTGAAAAAATCCTCCAACTGCGTTAAGGATGTTGCTTTTTCAATTCGCAGACGGTCTTGTTCTCCGAAAGCAAGTATACTGCTTCCGTCGTTGCTATTCAGGTAGGCAACTGTCTGTTTCATTGCAGCGAATTTACAAAAAGCAGTGGTTTCATACGTTTTCTGTTTTTCAAGAATGGTTAACTTTCATCCATAATTCATTGAATCAGGTGTATTTTTTGCTCAAACTGATCGTTGGCTGGAGTATCCGGCTTTACTACCGAAAGGTAAAGATCCGCAACCGTGAATATCTGGACCATCATGGCCCTGTTATTCTCATTGCGAATCACCCCAATACCTTGATGGATGCATGGATGATCGGGCACATTTGCAAGCAGCCTATTTATTACATGGCGAAGAGCACCTTCTTTAGTTCCCCGTTCAAAAAATGGTTACTTGGTAAATTGAATATGATCCCTATCAATCGAAGATCGGATGGAGCGACACAAGGTGTTTCCAATGCGGATTCCTTTGCAGAATGTTACCGCATACTAGAACAGGGTAAAACATTGGTCATCTTCCCTGAAGGCACCAGTATTCCTGAACTTAAATTAAGGGAGTTAAAATCAGGAACGGCTCGAATAGCACTTGAGGCGGAAAAACGAAATGATGGAAATCTAAATCTGAAAGTCATTCCAGTTGGCTTGTTCTATTCTCAACCGGAAAAGTTCAGGAGTTCGGTTATGGCGACAGTGGGCAAAGGAATGCATGTAACCGAATTTTTAGCTCTGTATCAAGAAAATGCATCTTTGGCTGCCAAACAACTTACTGTCAAATTCCGCGAGCAATTGGAACGTGTGTTAGTCACTGTAGAAAATGAAGAACAGGAAGAGCTGGTGCAAGAACTTTTCCGGATCCTGCGAAGCAAGGAGGAAGCAATGGATGTAGAAAAAGGTGAATTATTACTAAAACGTATCAAATCGGACATTGAAGAAATTCAGCTGATGCGACCTTACCTCATCCTTGAGATTCAGGATCTCCTGATAAAAATTAAATGGCAACAGGAAAAG
>CAIYQV010000330.1 GCA_903928365.1 uncultured Flavobacteriia bacterium | reverse complement strand
TTGTTCATCTTCCTCAGGATCAGGCGGGAAGAGTTTTGGTAAGTCTTGTTTTCCTTGCAATCTATCCAGCATTTCCTCTAGTTGGGAGATTGAAAGACTTTTCGCAATGATCTTTTTGTCTTTATCTAAAACAAAAACTCTTGGCGTCGAGAAGATATCGTATGTTGTTTGATAATTCAAGGATTCCAGTGTGGTATAACGTGGCACGAACTGACGCGCATCTTCCATAGCGGCTTTAAACAAGGGTTCTGTAACAGCCACATTAATGAAGGTAAGACTGTTTTCCTTGATAAATTTCTTCCATTTTCCGAAATCTTCACCCACTGCTTTTCCAACTGCAAAGATCTCAACATTTCTATCCTTGAATTTCTCTTTATAAAGTGTTTCCAGCTTTGGTGTGGTTTTCTTGCAATGACCACACTCCGGATCCCAGAAATACAAGATCGTGTATTCAGATTTGAGGCTGTAGAAGTCCTGCCACTTGCTGTCTGTTGTGTCGCGTAAAGTTACATTGGGAGGCCGAACACCCAATACGAGGTTTTTCTGAACAGGGATCTTTTCGCATAATTCATCCAGTTTGTCTTCTTTCATCCAAAAAGCGGGAGATTTTCCTTCTGAGTTCTTACTGCAGTAATATTTGTCAGCCATCATGATGTACACTTTGTCCATTCCCATGATATTGCTTTTTCCGTAAGAAGAGGTCAACCAGGAAACACAGTATTCGAAGGTTTTAGACTTCGGATTAAGGGCATCACAGAATTTGAAAGCATGGTAAAGGACGGTATCCCAATGCTGGATCATCATGTTCTTCCCAAAATAATATTCCAGTTTGGAATGGAAGATCGGTGTATTAACCAATCGATCATCTGTTAAGTCGACGTTGTCCCAGAAATGTGTTCTGAAATAGTTGAATTTAAAACTGGAATCGAGAATGTTTCCTTTGTCATCCTTGGGAGGCTCGGGTATATCAATGTCCATCGACATTTTCACAATTTTAGATACCAGTTTGTCAGAATTGGATTTGATGAGGTTGTTCTGATAATCGATCACTTCTTTATTGATTGCATCGATCTTGTCTGTCAGTTCTTTGTACTTTGGGTCTTCTTCCTTGAGTTTAGAACGTTGTTCGCTCAATTTTCCGGATTCTGTTTTTTTAGGGCCAATGAATTTGATGTATTCAATGAAGACTTTGTTCTCTTCTGACTTCTTGACTTTCATATTGTCAACGAAATCGGGAGCAATGGTTTCCAGATACACTTCTTCTTTGTTATAGATGAATTCAAAATACTTCTGACCTGGTAAAAGTACACCCAGAATTCCGGCCACCTGCTTGGAGCCATCAAATTCCACATAACCGCCTTTGATATCCGCAGTATCGGCGTAGTACAACCCTTTTCCGAAATACTTGATAAGGTGTACCGTAGTATCTTTCTGGTTGCCAATTTTAAAACGCAATTTCTGACCGAATGACACGCTGGTCAAAAGCAAACAACAGGTAAAAATGACTGATCTCATAGTTTTACAGACTTGTGAAAATTAAAGTTATTTCAAAGACGACGCAAATGTATAAAGAGTCGTTTATTTAACACTTCATTAACCTTTTAGAATTCGTTGAATATGCCTTTTTTCGCTGTGAAATAACTCGAAATGGCGAAAAGAACAAAAGTGAAACCCAATGCACCCATTGCAACCAGTGAAATCTCGGTGCCGATATAAAGCCCACCTGTTTCAAATAAGTCATCCAGAAAATATTTTAGAATCACGAATGCCGCAATGGCAATCGTACAAATCCATCCGAATACTTTCAAAAAATAGTTAAAGAAACTACCGATTACTTTTTTCGGATGATAACCGATACGCATCAGTGTTCGCACCTCATAAGCATTACGTGACATGAGCAATTGCATGTATTGGATCAACACCAGCCCTGAGACAAATACGGCGATCACAGAAATCCCAAGAACGACAAGAAAAAGCGTTCCAACAACACTTTTCAGCCTGCCTACAAGCATCTGAGAGTTTTTTGATTCCAATCCTTTTGTTTTGAGTAGCTCTTCCACTTTTCCGAATTCACTTTCCTTCCCGGAAATCATTAATTGGGTAATTTTCTTCTCACGATCCGAAGTGTATTTCCCGTTTCCATATTCCATGAAGCTTTGAGGAACCAGAATAGAGGAGACCTCATTAGTGAAACCGATGATACGAGCATCGACATATTCATTTTTGGTATCATCTTTCAACTTGAATTTGAATTTCACATCCATTGCGAGATCATCTGATATCTGCGGGATCCCACTGGCTGACATGAACGTGTTCAACATGACAAGAAACTCACGTGGCATAATGATAGGAACGTATTCATTGCCTTCTTTCCAGTGCCATTTAGATGATTTTACATCCAGAAATTTAGGGTCAACCGTTTGAATGAAGACATCTGTTCTAAATCGCGGAACCATCGGATCGGCCGTTTCAAAGGACACATCGAAATTATTACTGATCACCGGCTGTGCATCTTCAATGAAAGGTTCCTTCTTAATTTTATCGATCTCACGCACGCTGAAATCCGTTTTTGTAAGATTCAGTGAACTCGAATTCGATACTTTTTTCTGAACGATGATCGTATTTGGACCAAGTATATCTGCACCTTTTCCAAATTCATTTACCTTGATCAGGTAATGAATGGAAGTGATCAGAAAGGTCATGCCAAGGAAAGCACCGGTCATCGCAATGAATAGTTGCTTTTTATCCTGATTGCGAAAAAGGAGTTTGTTCAACATGGCTTAAAGAAATAAGGTTTTGGAATAGTTGAATCCATGATCCTCACCCAATGTGGTGAGAACGAAGCCTGCCTGCAAAGCATCGCAACGCTGGTCTATGAGTTCAAGACATTTGTTCGTGTTTTCGACATCCAGATGCGAGAAAGGTTCATCCATGATCAGTAGATCGAATGGTTGGCACAATGCCCGAATGATGGCTACACGCTGTTGCTGCCCCATGGAAAGAAAACGGCATTTTTGATCCCATTTGCTCTGAATGTCCAGGTAAAGAAGCATGTCTTTCAATTCCGAATCTGAAAAAGTACCGGTCAGATCATTTTTAAGTGTTAGATTCTCTGCCACTGTCAGCTCAGGGAATAATTGTAAATCCTGAAAAACAACCGATAGATGACGTGCACGTATTTCTGTCCAACGGTCCGCATCAAATGAACGAATATCCTCACCATTGTATGTGATTTCTCCTTCATAATCGGAACGAAGTCCAACGGCACTAAACGTAAATGTGGACTTTCCTTTTCCGCTGGAGGCATTCAGAAGGATTTTTTCTCCTTTGCTGAATTCTGCGTGGTTGCCCCAGATACTGTTAGCTCCATGTTGAATGGAACTCAATGGGTGGGGCATGACCTTGTCAAAAATGATCTTCATGGGACGCGATTTGGGTTCGGATTTTTCAAGAATCGTTCCAAATTCCGATTTATTGGATTTCTCGATGTTCAAGTTCATTCAATATGAACCTGCACATCTCCTCGTTGGTGGTATAAGCAATAGTTGTCGAATCCTGATTCTTACGTAACCAGGTCAATTGGCGTTTGGCGTAGTTGCGCGTATGTTGTTTGATGAGATTTACTGCTTCTTGCAGATCCGTTTTTCCGTCGAGGTAATCGAATAGTTCACGGTATCCGACTGTTTTCATGACATTGGTATCTCGAAAGGGGAGAAGAGTCTTCACTTCTTCCAATAAACCGACTTTCATCATCTCATCAACCCGCTGATCGATCCTGTTGTAAAGTTGTTCGCGTGGATGTTCAATGCGAAATCTGATCACTTCGAACTCATTTTGAGTTGTCTGTTTATTTAGAAAAGACGAAAATGGTTTACCTGTGGAACGTATCACTTCGAGTGCCCGAATAACGCGCATTGGATTGAATTTGTCAATCTTTGAAAAATGTAACGGGTCCTTCCTTTCAAGTTCTTCGAGCAAAGGGTGAATACCTTTCAATTCAAATTCCTGATTCAATTTTTCACGTTCTTCAACTGAGACCGGGACATCATCCAATCCTTTGCACAAGGCGTCTACATACATTCCTGAACCACCTGTAAGAACAATGACCGGATGTGTTTCAAATGCTTTATGCAATAAGGCTCTTGCATCTCTCGCATAAGAAGAGGCAGTTAATTCATCAGTAATGGAATGCGAATCAATGAAATAATGAGGAATGCCTTGCAGTTCATCGTTGGATGGCTTAGCGGTACCAATGGTCATTTCTTTATAGAATTGTCTTGAATCAGCAGAAAGGACAATGGTCTTAAAATACGTGGCAACAGCAACTGAAAGTGCGGTTTTCCCTGAAGCTGTGGGTCCCTCTATGACAATAAGCCGTTTGATCTTTTTTTCGGTAAAATTAGCGCTTACTTGTAAACCGAGCGCCATTCAAGGTACCGTTTATAGATGGTTCTCACGTAATTGTAGGTTCTGGTTCCACGCAAGGCTCCATTTTTAACTACCGGATCTCTGTAGTATTTTGATTTGGAAAGATTGAGCATCATGATCTCCACATTATCATCCCATCGCAGTGGATCCATTCCGTATTTCTGTGCTAGTCGTTGAGCGTCTTCCACGTGACTTCTTCCAGCATTGTATGTGGCGATGGTAAATTTTTCCCGTTGCATGCGGTCTGGAATGGACTTCCATGATTTAAAGTCGGTTGCGAGTTTGAGCATCCCGCCATTGATCTGTTGTTCAGGACTGGATTCGGGATGAACACCGTAGATGGGTCCGATATTCGGCATGAACTGCATCATACCATACGCGCCACCGAATCCCTGTGCATTTGGATTGAAACGCGACTCCTTGTAGGAAATAGAAGCAAGTAACATCCAATCCCAGCTATATTTCGAAGCTGCGCGCTTAAAGGCAGCATCGTAGTTAGACAGTCTTCCGTTGCGAATGCTGACTACAAATTCTTCTGTCTTCACAGGTAGATCCTGTAATTCAAAATACTTGGCATTCAGGTAACGGTAGATGTTTTTAGACATGAATTGTTTTAACCAGCGATCAATTCTAGTTTTCAGTAAAGGACTTGTTTTTCGCAAACCGAAGGCAATCTTTTGACGCACCGAAATAGGGGTTGCGATGTCCAGATTGTCAAAGAATTGTTGATTCACTTTGGCAATGTTTTCTTCGGTAACCGTATAGTCGATAAGCCCTTCAGCTACCATCTCGATTAGTTCCTCTGAACTTACCTGACCTTCTTCTCCTGTAACATAAATGGTATCACCAATTTCCTCCTGCAGATGAGATAATCGCTGGTCGTAACTTGAGTTTTTCCAGACATGTACTGTTTTATAAGCAAGGTCATTAGGATCTCGGATCACGTATTTACTCCACAAAGAGGATTTTGTTTTTTTCCATCCTTGTGGTTTACGTTGGATCAACACTTGTGGTGTTTTTAGAAAGGGAACTGTGAAATCAATGTATCGTTTTCTTTCTTTTGTAATCGTGTAGTTACAAGCGATGAGATCTCCTTCGCCCTCATTAAGCATTTTCGTTAGATCATCCAGGTTACTTACAATCTTTACCTCCAATTCTACTCCTAATTCACTGCAGAACTCCTTTAGAAGTTCATATTCGAATCCCATCCTTTTTCCTCGGTAAATGAAAAAAGAGGTCGAACTGTTTTCTGCCAAAATCGTGAGTTTTCCTTTTTGAAGGATCTCAGGAAGATCAATGCGAACTGCATTGTCCCGATAGTTTTCCAATTCACCGCTTGATCCCGAACAGCCCATCAAGACAACGAGGATCACAGCAGTAGAAAGGATATATGTTACATTTCTCAATCGTTCGGTCATTCCTGACGAATTGGACTGCAAATTACGAAAAATTGCCCAAGTCACACAAAATCCGCAAGATACTCTTGGGCATCAGACATATAGATCTGAAAAACTTCATAGATCTTATTTTCCCTTTTCCAGAAACTTTCGGAGGCTTTGTGTAATGCATTAGGGAAGGATATTCTCGAAGAAACACCTTGACAAGATTTGATTAGACCTTCTTCCAAAGGGTAGTAATTGAGCCATTTACGTTCTCGCATGACCTCAATGAAATTTTGGAATGTTTGAGGATAGTATCCCCAATTTTCAGGTTGGTATGAATAGAATCCTTCGAGGAATTCCGTGTAAGGAGATGGATGATAGTCATTCCAGTTTCTAGCCAACAGGTGATCAAAAAACAGATCGATCGCAACCGAACTCACTTTTGGCAATTCTTCGTAGAGTTCACGTTTTAGTTCCAGAACAGCAGGGTGTCGATCGATGTATTCATCAATCTTTCGGTGTAATAGTATCCCTTTTTGTATTTCAGGTGGATAAAGTAAGAACTGATTCCCTTTCACCGTATCGCCAAAAAGGTTGGCGTACATCAACTCTTCGTCGTTGTTTGAAAAGTAGAGATGACCAAGGAAGTTCATAGAAACTGAAAAGGACCCTTCCGGATCCTTTTTCTTTTAGTATTCGTCTTCGTTGAAAAGAAAATCCTCTCTCGACGGATAATCCGGCCAGATCTCTTCGATACTTTCATAAATATCGCCCTCATCCTCCAGATCCTGAAGGTTCTCGACAACTTCTAGAGGTGCTCCTGTTCTAATGGCGAAATCGATCAACTCATCCTTTGCTGCGGGCCATGGTGCATCTTCTAAGTACGATGCCAGTTCTAATGTCCAGTACATTTTCCTCTGATTTAGTGGGTTAATTTTGCGCAAAAGTAACCTTTATTTGAAATTTTCCAAATCTCAAATAAAATTCTTAACAGTGAGTTTTCAACAGATGCAAATCGTTTATAAACGGGGCTTCCATGGTTGTTCAGGAGCATTGAGGTCGTGAGCGATCTTTCGGCCGAGTACAAAAAGGTAATCACTGAGGCGATTCATGTAGGCTCCAACTAGTGGTGCTACAAATTCATGCTGTGCCAGATCTACGATAATACGCTCTGCTCTGCGGCTCACACAACGAGCGACATGACAAAACGAGACAGCAGGGTGTCCACCGGGAAGAATAAAGAAACGCATTTCGGGTAGCTCCTGGTCCATTTCATCCATCCACTTCTCAAGCAGTTCAATGTCTTTCTCAAGCAGATCCGGGATCTTCATATTGGATTTCTCAGGGTCAGATGCTAAGCTGGATCCTATGGTGAATAAGCGGTCCTGTACCTCAATCAGCTGATCTATATAAGTTTGTGTGGTCAGATGGTCTCGAACCACTCCGATGTATGAATTCAATTCATCCACGGTTCCGTATGATTCAATACGCAGCGAGCTTTTCAGTACGCGTGTTCCTCCAATAAGTCCGGTTGTTCCGGTATCTCCTTTTTTTGTGTAGATCTTCATGTCTGTGAAGTAAGGGCATTTAATTGTTCTTTTAATTCAGAGATTCTCGCTTTCTTACCTTGTAAACGAATGTTTTTCGCCGTTTCCGTGTAAAAGCGATGAGTCCCCACCATATAATTTAATTGAAATTCAATCCACTCCCTGTCTGTAAATGGATGTCCAAAATTGGCTAATTCATTGCGCAACTTCAAAGCTATATGATAATAATCAGCTCTTCCCAAGTAATCATGATCTGCATCACACATGATTTTTTCAAGTAAATTCTTGGGTCTCTTTCCAGATGCGGTAGACAGTATGATTTCCTGGATAATTTGGATCTGATCTTCGCTATAACCAAATCGTGGAAGTTTATCTTTTGCCATTTTGATGGCGAACTGCTCGTTATCTTTTGGGCGAAGAATAAATCCTGCATCATGATATAATGCTGCCGTTTGCAGTAAAATAATCGACTCTTCATCTACTCCTTCCAGTTTTGCAAATCGAATAGCCGCCTTTTCGACATTGAGCGTGTGGTTGATATCGTGATAAACCACATCTTCAGGGAGCAGAGCTTTAAGATGATTGATGATATCCTTGCGCATGTGTTCTAAATCAACAGTGGATAAGCCACACATAGTTCGAAGTTCAACAGATGCGATCTTTCCTTCGCCATACATGCAGTAATCCTTCTTGAGGAAATTAAGATAATGCATCTCAATACTTCCACCTCGTTTGTGTATATCGATGTGACCTCTTGCTGAAATTTCCGCAAAAGCAGAGATTTGTTCTGCAATGGGTTGCGTGATCGTAATATGACCGGGTTCGGCAGACTGTTCTGCTCTGGAGGCAAGATTTACGGTGTCTCCCCAAACATCAAATGACATTTTGGTGTTCCCAATGATTCCAGCTACCAACGGACCCATGTGCATTCCGATGCGCATTTCCCAGTAATCTCTTCCCAATGCTAAACAAATTTGTTTTTCATTCAGCATGAAATCGCGCATTTCTAAAGCGGCCAAACAAGCTCTTAACGCAGGGTGAGGAAGGTCTTCCGTAACACCAGCGAGAGCCATGTAGGAATCACCGATTGTTTTTACTTTTTCCAACTTGTATCGCTTTACGATCTCATCGAATTGGGTGAAGTAATAATCAAGCCGCTTGAGTAAGGCGATGGGTTTCATATCCCTTGCCTTTGCCGAAAATTCCATGAAATCAGTAAACAGAACAATTCCGTTTTCTACTCTTTTCGGAGAAAATTTGTTGTACAGATTGAGATCCTCAAGAACATTCTGAGGAAAAATATTACTTAGCAACTGATTGATTCGCTGATCTTTGTAATAAAGTGTTTTGAACACTTCGATCTTTGCTTTGATTAAATTTGGATTGAACGGTATGGTAATGTAATCAACAGCCCCTTCATTTAAGCCTTTTACCAGTTTTACAGCAGATGCTTTGTTTTGAGTCAGAACGATTTTGTACATCGCTCGTTGCGATGCCATTTCCTTTAGGGAGTGCAATAATTCTAACCCACCGAATCTTGGGTCATCGATATTAATTAATAGAATGCCAATCTCCTTTTTTTGAAGGATCGGAATGGCCTGATCTATATGGTCGGCAAATAGAATATTGTTACCGCCACCGGATAGAATCGCTTTTAACCCCTTCTGGTTCTTGGGGTCATTGTCTATAATCAGGATATTAATGAAGCGTTCCAAGTCCGAATCTTAACTCTACTAAAATAAGGAATGCGTTTGGATTCCGAAACACTTCCGTGTTCAAATGAAATTATTCGTTGACGAATTCCTCTATTGTTCGTTCGATAGCGGAACTGGCTCCTTGAATATCAAGGAGTTTACGCAGCACACGATCCACCACTGCATCCGGACACGAAGCTCCTGATGTAACAATAATGCGAAATGGAGTATTTTTTTCTTGAAAAGGATCTTGTGTGTTCGTAGCGTGTGTATGAATATTGAAACTGTTTAATTTGCCATCTTCATCAATATCTTTTTCAGATCGAATAAAATAGGTAGGGAATTTCTGCTCCAATAATTCTACCAGGTGTGTGGTGTTGGAGCTGTTGTGTCCTCCGATAACAATGGCGAAATCAGCTTCCAATTCCAATAAACCATAGGTTGCAGATTGGTTATCATTGGTAGCGTAACAAAGCGTGTCTCTGGTGTCTGCGATATGTTCGCGCACATTTTCTTCGCCAAACTGTTCGATCATTATAGAACGCAAGAAGTTCGTGATTTCCTCTGTTTCCGAAGCCAGCATGGTCGTTTGGTTCACCACGCCAATCTTTTGCAAATCTTTTTCCGGATCAAAACCTTCTGAATATTTTCCTTTAAAGAAAAGTTGAAATACTTCCGTCTTATGTTTTCCTTTAATGTATTCTCCAAGAAAAACAGCTTCCGCCATATCTTTAATAATCAGAGAAGGTCCGTTCTGATCACTGTGTGAAAAAGTAGCTCGCGTTTCCTCGTGATTGTATTTTCCGTGAATAATGATGGTATGACCATCTGTACCCAATTTTTCAGATCTGTTCCATACTTTTTCAACAAACGGGCAGGTAGTGTTATACCGTTTGATATCAACTCCGATATGTTCTAATGTTTGTGCAATCTCGATGGTAGTTCCAAAGGCAGGAATGATGACTATATCTTCTGATGTTAAATCAGACCAATCGATCAATTGATTTCCTTGGGTATCTTGAATAAAAGTGAGCCCGTGAGAAAGCAAGTCTTCATTGACTTCGGGATTGTGGATCATCTGGCTCAAAAGAAAAATGCGTTTTCCCGGATTTTCTTCAATGGCTTTATAAGAAATCTCTATGGCATTTTCCACACCGTAGCAAAACCCGAAATGTCGTGCTAGTATGAATTCGATCTTGCCAAAATTGAGCACGCTTGGGGTGAAATCCTTTTTTCTTGGATCTTCTAATTTGCGTTTTGCTTTCACCTTGCTTATGATCGGTGAACGATAAAATGCTGGTATTTCGAATTGTTTCATAGACTATACAAAGATAACAGTTCAGTGCAATGAAAGTTTAAACCCCGAACAACGAAGTCATTCGGGGTTTAAAACAGGGGATTCCATTTTCTACAGGTACAAGCCCGGTTTGTCTTTGCTTGATTTGACTTTATAGCTAAAATTAACCGTTTTACTTTCTTTGGTCTTAAGATCAATTTTCCATTCTATTAGACCAGTTTGGCTATTCAATTCTCCTTTGCCAAGATCAAGGGCTTCGATCGTTATGTCCGCATTTTGTGTGATCGGCAACTGATCCTGAATAACCAATTCTATATTGTTCGCCTTGAGATTTTTTACTTCAATGGCATAGGATTGCGTTTTCTCCACTTTATCCCCAACAATTTTCTCTTTGCAATCTTTTTTCAAGAGCGTGCGTTTCACAATGATGTTCGGATCTCTTCCCAGGCTGAGGTTGAGCGTGTCTTCCATCGTGGTTGGATCGATGTATGTTTCTCCAACGTAACTTCCGTCGAAGAAGATGTTTGCTTGCGCAGGAACCAATCCCAATTCATCCAGTTTCGATAGTTGAGCGACAAGGTATACGGATTGATCCAGTTTCGGAACTGTGTAATACTTGTAATTTGCATCCAGGTCCGCTATTTTAATCAGAACCATGTGTTGCTCATTATTTGATTTAATGGAATAGGGAAGATCGATTCTGAATTCTGCAGAAGTGAGTTGTCGGATGGTCTGTACGAATTCAGCTGCTGTTCGACTATCCACATCTTTCTCCTCCAAAATCACACCGGTATTGCTGTAAGACATTGATTTATCAGCATCCGATTTGCGGGTTGCTGCAACCTGAGGTATGTTGTACATGTCATTTCGGTAGGCGTAATAATCCACATACCACGGATGAAGCGTAGGTTTTGTTTTGTTCTGATAAGGGTTGTTAGTTGAAATATTCAATTTTACATTGTCCCAATCCAGCCCGCTATTCTGAAAAACCTGTGCTTTGTATGTGAGGTTGATTTTGGAAGTCAAACCGTCACTGCGCAGGTCATAAAGGGGAATCCATCCTGCATTTTGTACCAAATAGGAAATATTCATTTTTCCAGTCACAGCTTCCTTTGCGGAAACGGTTACCACAATTCGGTGGATGGGACCTGTTTCTTTAGGTTCGGTTTCGCTTGTCTCATGTTGTTTCAATTTAGTTAATCGCTCCTCCATACGGTGTTTTTTGTCTTGTTTTTCCGAACGTTTGCGGTAAAGAACAGATAGCTTTTTGTTAATCTCCAGCATTTTGGCAGCATAGTAGTCAACGGTTTGTTTCAAAAGATTTATAGAGTCGTTTACTTTTCCTTGCCCTTTAACAGCACCGTTATTCGAAAGGATAGATTTAGTAGCCAACATGACATCGATCTCATCTTGAAGGTCCTGAATGTCGTATCCAACGAGTTTGATGGAGTCCTCCAAAACACGGATTTCATTTCTGATCTTGAGAGGCAGACCTTCGAGATTTACTTCTTCAGGTTTAGGATAAAAAATACTGTGTTTCGAGTCCAGTATGATGACATTTCCTGTAGCCTTTACTTGAATACTGTTAGGATCGATGTAAGGACTGATCCCTTCAATAACAATTTCAGTAATTCCAACTTTAGCATTGTATGTAGCTTTCTGATACAGCTGAGCTCCTTGTGAGTAAACAGTTACATCGGTAATGGTGGAACGTACGATTTCACGTTCATTGGCAAACACAGTTAATCCGGAAAGGAGAAGTACTGTAAGGAGAAAAATTCGTTTCATGATTTCTAATTTTCCCCTCTGTACATTAAACGTAGCATTTGGTTTAACGCATGATTAAAAAAAATAAAATTTGGAAGAATTAAGGATAATGAATTACCTTGTTATTATTATTAAACTTATCAGTTAAGAAGTAAGTTAATTCCTTGAAACATGAAAACAATTATTTTTTCAATCAGTATCATCTTGAGCTTTATGTCAAACGCTCAGTATTCTTTTTATTCGAGCAGTTTCAGTTTGATTGATGCAGAATCAAAGGAGGTTATTTCCAGCGAGATAAAATACCAATCCCACAACGTTTCATTCCCGGATTCCTTATTAATTCATAACATCTTTGATGAATCAGGAAAAATAATTGATAGTCAGATTTATCATATCACAGAAGCTAATTCCGAGGGTGAACTTATCATGTTCTCCGCTTTATCAGGGGTTTCAGGTAATACTTATTATTACGTATTAAAATCCGAAGAGGACAACTATGTACTCCTTCAATATTTTCAGGAGGATAATTCATTTTATTTATTCGACGCCGAAGCAACGGATCTCAAAACATTCAAACAATAAACAATTCTTTAAAGAGGGTGTCGTTCTGGAGATAAAATCAATCGAAAGAAATGCTTTGTAAGAGTGCGTCTAGGAATTAATAGTGCAACAGATCGTTGAGGCAGGTTTTAATTTTAAGCAGTTCGCTCGTTGTGATTTTGCCCATTCGGTTTTTTAGTCTGCTTTTGGCAATAGAACGAATGTGTAATGTCAGTCCCTCAGAAATGGAAGAAAGTCCATTAACAGCATTCGGTTCGAGAATAAGATTTCCATGATAGCGTTTAATAGAAGAGGTCAGTGGGCAGATCATAACCACATTCGCGTTGTCATTAAGTAAATTTCCACTTATGATAATTACGGGTCTCACGCCCTTTTGCTCACTTCCCTTTGTAGGATTAAGATCCGCTAACCAGATTTCTCCTTGTTTCATTCCTCTATTTCTTGCAGGTAATCAGCCATTCCTTCTTCGGCCAACTGTTGAATATCGGTATCGGCTGCCATTCTTTTATAGGACTTAAGATAAGCCGCGCGATTCAACTGATCCAGATAGATACGCAATGCTTTTTCGATGATCTTGTTTTT
>CAIYQV010000329.1 GCA_903928365.1 uncultured Flavobacteriia bacterium | reverse complement strand
CGTATTCTCGATGCGATATTTATCCCGTTCATCTGGACTGCCTTCCTTGTAGATGATCGATGCATCTCTTCTGCTGTAGGTTTTGGAAAGATCGATAGGTAACACACGGTATTCCAAAACTAAGGTATCCGAACATCCTTCTTTGAGATAAAATCGCGAAGAAGCATGGTCCAGGAAATAACTCTCCGAAAGAACCCTTTCCGAACCGCAAAATACTTTGAAACTATTGGGATAAATGGAGAGTGAATCCAGTCGAACAGTATCTTTACTCACAACGAACTTCCGATTTCGTAAAGTTGACTCCTGTCCTGCGCCCGCAAAGGCCACAAGCAAGATACTCCACATGCAGATGAATCGAAGCAGCGTCATTCCCACGAATGTACAACGTTCAAAAGAGAAAAAACGTGTTTGGGGAACAAAGTTGTCACCCGCTTTTGAATTCCTAAACGAGAATGTTCAAGTTAAAAAACGTTAAGCTAAGGAGCGAACGTTCATGACCTGGTTAATTTTAAACAAAATAGTGGATTGAAAAAAATACGCGTAAATCTGATCCTGGTCCTTGTCATCATTGCTTTACTTGCATTGTTGGTCATTCAAGCATTTCAGACCTTACAACTCTACGATCGCAAATCCACCCAACTTGAGACGAATCTGGATACCTCTCTCGAGCGCATTGCCATTCGACATGAAAAAGCGGAAGACATCCGCAGATACCTTCACATCGTAAACAGAGATTTCAGCGGACAGTACAAAGACATTCTCAAGGAAGAATTCAAAGACCTCGTTTCTGCCAAAGAATCGATTTCCATCAAAGACACCTTCCTTTTCGAACAAGGCGAGCGACAAAATTACCTCATCATTAAAGGAAGTTCATTTGACTCTATCACCGGGCTTTCTACAGAACAGAAAGTACTTGCTCGTGATGTCCGGCAACTGCGCGATCTTTTCGATAAACAGAATAAACAGATCCCGCACAATGATTCAGTTCGTTTATCCATTCAACTGGATCAACGTGTGATGCAGCAGATCTTCAAAAAGGCGCGTTTCGTGAATGAGTTAATGGTAGAAACCTTCCGAAATAACGTCTACATGGAGCCGGAAAAACGCATCGACATTGCATTTCTTGACTCAGTGATCCGTACTGAACTTGCTAATGACGACCTGCCAAAAACCTACCGGTTCATGGTGGCCAATGACATGGGTATACCGGTTCAATTCGCACATGCACCTAAAACATACGACACCTCACTCGATACCCTGCTCACCGGAAAAACGGTGTTGTTCCCCAGCAATATTTTAGATGACGATTTTTATGTGCATATCTATTTTCCAAAAAAAGGTTTTTACCTGATTCGGGAAATGTGGGGCTCTTTCAGTATCAGTCTTACGCTGATAATGCTTATTGTTACCGCGCTGATCTTTATGTTCAAAACAATCCTTGCTCAAGAGAAGATCTCGGAGATCAAAAATGATTTTATCTCCAACATGACGCATGAGTTCAAGACACCCATTTCCACCATTTCCCTTGCATGTGAAGCACTGGGAGATCAGGACATGGTGCGTTCTGAAAATCAGGAGATCACGCCTTATGTGCGGATGATACAGGAAGAGAACAAACGATTAGGCACGTTGGTGGAGCGCATACTGCAAAGTGCCGTGATAGACCGAGGAGAACTTAAACTGCTAAAGGAGAATGTATTGATCAACGAGGTGATTCATGAACTTGCACAAAATGCGCGATTCAGGACAGAATCCCTTGGCGGAAAACTTACGCTGGATATTCCCACCGAACTCATTCATATACTCACGGATAAGCTGCATTTGACAAATGTCATCTCAAACTTGATCGATAACGCCATAAAATACAGCGATAAAGCACCTATTATTGAAATTTCTCTGAGAAAAGAAAATAAGAAGGTCAGCCTGAGCGTTAAAGACCATGGAATCGGTATTAGGAAAGAGCACATCGATAAGATCTTTGACAAACTGTATCGCATTCCGACAGGTAATCTGCATAACGTAAAAGGGTTTGGACTGGGTTTGAGTTATGTGAAAGCCATTGCAGAAATGGAAGGATGGAATATCCAAGTAAAAAGTAAAATTGGAGAAGGGAGTGAGTTTACCCTGATCATAAAAGAATAACGATGGAAAGAACGATTCACATCTTACTGGCAGAGGATGATGAAAACCTCGGCACCTTATTGCATACCTTTTTGAAAAACAAAGGTTTTGAAACCGTGCTGGCGCGAAACGGAAAAGCAGCTTATGAACTGTTCAGTCAGCAGCGCTTTGATTTTTGTATTCTGGATGTCATGATGCCGGAAATGGATGGCTTTACACTTGCCAAAGAGATCCGCGAGACCGATAAAAAAATTCCTATTCTTTTCCTGACGGCTAAATCCATGAAGGAGGATAAGCTACAGGGCTTTGCAATTGGTGCAGACGATTACCTGACAAAGCCTTTTTCCATGGAAGAGCTGTTGGCCAGGATCACGGCTATCTTGAGAAGAACTGAATCTTCTGCAGGAAAACATGAGGAAACTTATCTTATTGGATCCATCAAATACAATCCGGAACTGCGTATACTTTACCTGAAGGAGGAAGAAAAAAAATTGACTACAAAGGAAAATCAGCTGCTGCATTTACTTGTTAAAAATGAAAATGAGATCCTGGACAGGCAAGCCACTTTACGTGCAATCTGGGGTGATGACAACTATTTCAATGGACGAAGTATGGATGTGTACATTGCGAAATTGCGCAAGCTCCTGAAGGAAGATCCATCTATTGAGATCATGAACGTTCACGGGAAAGGATTTAAACTACTCCTTAAGAAATAATCTCTTCATTATGCTTATTGTACTCTAATCCTCATTCTCACTCTGTTTCTCATTATGATTCTGATTCTCACTCTACTTTCCTCTTCTTCCATACTTTTTCTACCTTTGCAGCGTTAATCAAGAAGGTGAAGAATTGGGTGAAATATCTATTGCAGCGCATGCTGGGTTTCAGGACCTATCTCTATGTCTTTGCCTTGTTTAAGATCCGAACCTTGAAAGCGGATTCTAAAGAGAAGGATTTCTTTCATTTCCTATCACTTTTGGAAGACGGCAAAGGAGCAGTGCTAGATGTAGGAGCAAACATCGGTATCATGACCGTACATCTTTCCAGAAAAGTACCCAATTCCACGATTCATGCCTTCGAACCTATTCCGGAAAACCTTTCTGTTCTCCGCAAAGTGACCGATAAATTCAGAGTTGCCAGATTAAAGATCTATGAAACGGCGGTGGGTGATCATGAAGGAGAAGTGAAAATGATTCTGCCACGCAACGGGAAAACGCGTATGCAAGGTTTGAGTCACGTAAAACACGAAAGCATCACTGAATGGAATGACGGGGACGAATATGCTGTTCCGTTGAATACACTCGATAACCTCTTGAACGGAGAGCCTATTCAGGGAATCAAAATCGATGTAGAGAATTTCGAATACTTTGCCTTAAAAGGAGGAAAGCGCATTCTTGAAAGCAACAAACCTGTCATTTATGCAGAATTGTGGGATAACGATAACCGCACGCATTGCCTGGATCTGCTTTCAGGATTTGATTATCGTCCGTTCGTGATCGAAAATGGGAACTTGACTCCATTTCTGAAAGAGAAACATCAACAGCAGAATTTCATCTTTATTGCGAACTGAACAAGCTGAAAGCATCCAAAGGACATGCAAAAAAAGTTCATTTCCAACCTCATTCTAATCGTCATCCTCAACCTGCTTGTCAAACCGTTGGCCATTTTTGGAATTGATGCGGGTGTTCAAAATCGGGTTGGAACGGAAGCGTACGGTTTGTATTTCTCTTTACTGAATCTCTCCTTTATCTTTAATATTATCAGTGATCTCGGGATCAACAATTTTACTACACGAAACATTGCACGCTATCCGAAAGTCATGCCTAAATACTTCGGTAAGATCCTTGGTTTTCGAATGCTGCTTTTTGTTTTGTATACCTTGCTTACGTTGTCAACTGGATTCATTGCAGGATAT
>CAIYQV010000328.1 GCA_903928365.1 uncultured Flavobacteriia bacterium | reverse complement strand
GAATTTTATTACTCAAAAAATCAAAGCATTTAGGTTTTTATACCCTAAGGAAGGCTGAAATTACTGGGGAGATATATGCTGTTTTAATTATTGTTTAAATAAAGACTGAAACGATTTGTCCAAGGCATTTATAAATAGTTTGCTATATAGGTCAACTTGGGAGGAGGCTAGAAAGAATTAACAGATGCATTAATCACCGGAATTACCACCGGAATTACTGCCGGAATTATAGTTTGTTTTTAGTTATTTAAAGTAATGTATATCAGCTATTTTGATAGTATTAATAACCACCGGAATTAATGCCGTAAATTTCATTTGTTTTCTTTACTTTTGTAAAATGCCTGAAACAGTGGAATTTTATAAAACTCCGAATGCGATGGAACCATTGTACCCGGATGGTGAAATCAGGTTATTGGAAAATCTGGCAATCGAATTGATTGAGAAATCAAATAGATTGGAAGGAACCATGAATCCGACAACAAGAAAAGCAGTGTCTGAGTTCTTGCGACCCATGAATAGTTACTATTCAAACCTTATTGAAGGGCATGATACACATCCTATTGATATTGCCAAGGCTTTAAAGAAAGATTATTCGAATGATAAAACCAAACGGGATTTACAGTTAGAAGCATTAGCCCATATTCAACTGCATAAGGCTATTACCGAAGAAATAACGGAAATTGATTCGGCTATTATCCCTTCATCCTCTGGCTTTTTGAAAAGCATACACAAACGGTTTTATGATCATTTACCGGAAGAGTTTACGGTTGTGAAATCTAAAGAAGGGATAGAAAAGCATGTCATCCCGGGAGAATTTCGAGTCGACGAAGTAGAAGTTGGTAGACACATCGGTCCTTATTCCGGAAGTTTGATCTCATTTATGGATCGCTTTGAAGAATTTTATAACCCATTGAGCAATGACAATAAATCTAAAATCAGAAGAATCATTTTAGCAGCGGCCTCACATCATCGATTAGCATGGATTCACCCATTTTTAGACGGGAATGGACGGGTTGTTCGATTGTATTCAGATGCTTGTTTTTTATATGAAAAATTGGATTCTAATGGGCTTTGGTCGATTTCAAGGGGTTTAGCACGAAGGAACACTGAGTATAAATCAAAACTTGCGAATGCTGATCTTACACGTTACAATGATTACGATGGTCGTGGTAATTTGTCCAACAAAATGCTAATTGAATTTTGTGTGTTCTTTCTTGAAACGGCAATTGATCAGACAGATTACATGTATAAGGTTCTTGATGTGGAGAATATGCTATCTCGGATTAATGCCTTCACAGATTTGATGGTACTTCGAAAAAGGCTTCGTTCGGAAGCAAGATACATTTTAGAGGATGTTTTTTTAAAAGGGAAAATTACCAAATCGGACGTTGAGAGAATTACAAACCGATCTGAAAAAACGGCAAAGAATATTACTGATACGCTCGAGGCGATGGATCTTCTGAGAAAAACAAAAGAAGGTATTCATGTCACATTTTACGTCAATTATCCTGTCAATTTATCGCCGATGTTCTTTCCTGGAATCTATCCTGGTGATAAGGAGTCTGAAATGATTCGTGCGGTCTAATTCAAAATATCATTTTGACCTTCTTTAGCAATGACAACAAGAATTTATGTATCAAATAAAATTCAGAAAGGCTGTAAAAAGCTCGTATTGAATGCACTTCCGAATAAATCGGAAATGCTTGAACATCAGAACCTTCAATTTGATTGTTTCTTTTTGAATTGGTTGTCCAACTTGAATTCCTAAAATTCGCTGTGTTTTCGGGCTAAATGGAAAAAGCCCCCTTGAAAAGGAGGCTTTGGTTGTGATCCCGCTGGGATAATCGATCCCAAGCCATCGACGTGCAGTGGATGAAAGCACAGCTCACTTCGTTCACTAACGCTTTTTTCATTCTTACCTCACCTGAGCAAGCTCAGTTCGGCCTAAAACGAAAAAAGCACCGTCCTTTGGACAGTGCTTTCATCAGAGTGATCCCGCTGGGATTCGAACCCAGGACCCATACATTAAAAGTGTATTGCTCTACCAGCTGAGCTACGGAATCCTGCATGGCGTAAGAATTTATATTCTTTTAACGCTTAGCGGGTGCAAAGATAATGGGATAATTAATTTTGACAAGTCTGTCGGTGCTTTTTTTTCGATTTCAATGTAATCTAAATATTAAGTGATTGAATTTGAGGGGGAAAATAAGTTACTTTGTAACCATGCATAGAATCGTTGTACTGGGATTTATGGGGTCGGGTAAAACAACCATCGGCAAACAATTAGCTGAAAATCTGCAGATTCCATTTCTTGACTCCGATCATATCATTGCTGAAAAGGCTGGAATGAGTATCAATGAAATCTTTGCAGCGATGGGTGAACAAGCGTTCCGAAGAATGGAGGAGAAAGTGATTGAAGATCTGAGTGCACTTCCTGAATTCGTGTTGGCTGTGGGTGGGGGTATGCCTGCTATTCCTGGTGTAATGGAACGTCTTAATCAATTGGGAACAACGGTATACCTGGAAGTTTCCCGATATGAACTTTTACGGAGACTATTGAAAGACCGCTCACAACGACCTTTATTGAAAGATAAAACAGAGATCGAACTCAAGGAATACATTGATCAGCTGTACCATGCACGCCAGTCTTTTTATGTAAAAGCATCTCTCGTTTTACAAAATGATGCATTGGATTTCCAGGATGTCCTGAAGGCACTTAATCTTCGTTAAAAAAACTGATCTTTCCCGATTGCATTTCTTTATTGAGCAACCCTCGGTAGATGCTTGAGTTCACCAAAAGTATCAACCATAGGACTTTGTCTGTAAAAGTGCATTCCTTCCAGAAAAAGGTCGGTCCAAGTAGAATGATCATGCACAGAATCTGAAGCAGCGTACTGAAAATGAGAATAGGATAAAAAGCCTTTCGCTTTTTCCACAGCAGATACAAGCCTAAAGCAATCGGAATGAAAAGAATCAGAGAGATCACATAATACTGATTCATTGAAATCGTAAATTCATTCAATTGAAATCCAAGAGCTTTACCACGTTTTTCGATCATTTCAGCAACCGAAAGTTGCTTATATTTCACAATCAATTTCAAGCTGTTCAATGCAACTAAAGTGATTAGGTTCCAAAAAAGAAAATAAACGCATACAGCCAAATTGATGTAGAAACTGATCTGTGTAAAATGATCAGGGAGTTCTTTATTCGGTAGTATTTTTTCCTTCGTGTTTGCCAAGGGGATGTGTACCTTTATGCCTCGAAGTTATCTTTTTCAAACGAATGTTCGAAGAATACCTGTGTGAAACTGAATTTTTGGATTTCAATCATCCTATGTTCGATCATTTCCTAACGGATCTGGATCCATCAAGCAGTAAAAAGGAATTGTTGCTTTCACTTTATTACAAGGTGCGAGATGGATTTATATATGATCCCTATCATTTAGATCTTCGTCCACAGGCATTAAAAGCTTCGGTTATTTTGACGCATAAACGTGCCTGGTGTGTCGAGAAATCCATTTTACTGGCTGCAATTTTTCGAAAGTTGGGTTTTCCTAGTAGGTTAGGATATGCCATCGTAACCAATCATATTGGGACAGAGAAACTCACGCACTATTTGCAACGTGAAGAAATTGTTTTTCATGGGTATGTGGAGGTTTATTTCGAAGGTCGCTGGATTAAATGTACTCCCGCGTTTGACCGCAGAATCTGTCGATTATCTGGTGTGACTCAACTGGATTGGGACGGAGAGCACGATTCCCTTTTTCAGGAATTCGAAGGGGGAAAGCGTTTTATGGAATACATCCATTTTTATGGTCACTTCCCGGATGTTCCAGTTGAACTCATGAATGAAGAAATGAAAAAATACTATCCGCATCTTTTTGGTTCGGATTATGATAGTCCGGAGTTTTCGTTTAAACATTTGTGGACGAAATCAAACTAAGCATTCTATATTTGAAAAAATGATACCCATGCGCTTAACCATTTTCTGTTTTACATTTCTGATCTGCGGTTTAAGTACTGCTCAAAAGATGACCTACAGCGTTTCCATGCCGAAACCTCAGAATCATTATTTCCATGTCGAAATGCAGCTTTCAGGCTTTAAGGAAAAAGAACTCATGGTGAAAATGCCGGTGTGGGCGCCCGGTTCATATCTAGTTCGTGAATTCGCTAAAAACGTAGATCTGGTAAAGGCTTTCGATGAAAACGGAAAAGCGTTGAAGGTGAACAAGAAAACGAAAAATGCCTGGTCGATTGATAAAGG
>CAIYQV010000327.1 GCA_903928365.1 uncultured Flavobacteriia bacterium | reverse complement strand
TCAGTTCACTACGGGTGGAGGATCGATCGCCGGTGGAGCTGTAGCGTCTTTTTCGAGTATAGGACCGAGGTATGATGAGGTGTTGAAGCCTGAAATTGCTGCTCCCGGCGTGAATGTGATTTCTTCCATCTCTTCCTACACTGATAATGCCTACACTTCAGTAGCGTCAGTAGATTTTAATGGTCGAACCTATCCTTTTGCGAAGTTCTCTGGCACTTCGATGGCTTCTCCTATGGTGACCGGTGTTGTTGCTCTGATTCTTGATGCCAATCCGTTTTTATCTGCCGAACAGATTAAGAATATCATTCTTGAAACGGCTCGTGAAGACAACTTTACAGGAGTTATTCCCTTGACCGGCAGCACTCAATGGGGGTGGGGAAAGATCGATGCGTATACCGCTGTTAAACTTGCTTTGGTTACCGTTGGAACAGAAAAAATGGAATTGGAGAACGACTGGAATGTTTTTCCAAATCCGGCATCGAGTCAGCTCTTCTTTACGATTGTCGATGAGCTTCCAGACCGCGTGCAATTAATCGATGCACAAGGTAAGATCATCGAACGAGCTGTTGAAAACGCCTCCATTTTTGTGGGAGACCTGAATAGAGGTACGTATTTTATCCGATTGGAACGAAAAGGAAGAATTCAGCAAACCCGATTCATTAAGTATTGATGATAATTCGTCGTTTAAGTATTGGAGAACTAGGTGTTGTAACTGAACTTGCCCATGTTATCTGGCCTCCGACATTCAAAGATATTCTTTCGCCCGAACAACTGACATACATGCTGAACTGGATGTATTCGGAAGGTACCCTTCGTGAGCAACTGGAGAATGGCCATGAGTTTTTCGTGATGGAAATAGCCGGAAGACCAGTGGGATTCATGGGGATAGAGGCGCATTATCCCCAAAAGCAATACCTCAAAGTGCATAAATTGTATGTTTTACCAGAGACTCAAGGCAGTGGCGCAGGAAGAAAATTCATTGATAAAGCCGTGGAGTTGGCTAAAGAAAAAGGCATCTCAGTATTAACGCTCAATGTCAATAGATTCAATAAAGCAGTTGATTTTTACTTTCGGATGGGTTTTAAAGTCGAAAAAGAAGAAGATATTGACATTGGAAACGGGTACCTCATGGAGGATTTTGTCATGAGTTTGCCTGTGACACGTTAATCTGTACCCCACAATCGAAGTGTCCCTTTGGACAAGTGGAATGACCATGAAGCCCGCAAGGTTTGCAATCAGGTTTTTCAGTTGATTCGATGATCTGGCTGTCATCGGATAAAGGACCAAACCCAAATTCAGGAGTGGTTGAACAAAAGAACGCTGTGACAGGTGCATTCATGGATGAGGCAATATGTAACGGACCACTGTCATTGACATAGGTGCGTTTTGCGTCCCGAATAAGTGCCGCAGATTGCAGTAGTGAAAGTTTTCCAGCGAGGTTGACTGCATTGGATACCCCACTTTCGTCAATGATACGCTGACATAGTTCTGAATCATCGGTAGCGCCCAGCAGGTAAAGTTTAGCCTTTTCGGATCTGAGTTTAAGAAGTTCAACCCACTTTTCTTCGGGAAGCTGTTTGGTAAACCATACGGAGGCCGGCGCAAAACAAAAGTAGGGCTCGTCTTTGTGCGAACGGACAACATCCTCCGCTTCTTCTCCGGGATATAAGACCGGTCTCGCTATAGCGTTTGCTCCAAATTCCCTGATCAATGAAAGGTTACGTTCTACCTCGTGCGTGCCATCGCCAATTTGATGCTCAAATCGCTTGGTAAAGAAGAGTGAAAAAGGATTTTTCCTGAATCCGTAGGTTTTCTTAGCGCCTGAAAGTATAGTGATTAGGCCCGAACTTCCGAAGCGATGCAAATTAACCGCGAGATCATAACTACGCTTTATGAATTCCTTCCTCAGTCGAAGAATTTCCTTGACCTTACCAGCCTTTTTGTCTAATTGAAATAGCCTATGAATATGCGGATCATTTTCCAGTAGTGGACCATTTCCCTTCTTGACGAGTACATCGATCTCTGCTTGCGGAAACAATCGTTTCAGCTCGGAAATAACCGGTGTTGCTAGAATGACATCTCCAATGAAGGCTGTTTGTATGATCAAAATACGTTGCACGAGTCAAAGGTAGGATCTTTTGGCCACATGTTGTTATGATTCAGAGTACGAGCCATTTCGTGTGTTTTTATGAAATATTTCCAGATAAAATGTAAAATATAGTTTATATTAGCATGCAAACATCTGCTAATGAGGGTGTACCCCCATCAAGAGGTGTAAAAAGAATTGAAAGTACAGCCAATGAATATACACGCTACTATGTTTTGCTTGGGAATCATGATTCAGCCTGTTTGTGCTCAGATCGTATTCAATCCCGGACCATTTATTACCCCACCCTTGTCCTTTGAGCGCAAAGTGATTGCCAGTGCGGGCAAAGAGGTAAAGAACACAGCTACCTTGTATTCCAACATCCGCTACATGACCTATACGATTGGTGAACCAGTGATCTGGGGAGGTACGGCATCCACCAATAGAATCAATAACGGCTTCATTCAGCCGGACGGGACGGTTCCATCCACACAGCCAGGCACAACTGCAATGGCTTCGGCGGATCAGCCCTTTATGATCTATCCAAACCCGACAACGGATGTATTCATCGTGGAAGCTCCTGAAGAGCAAGCGGATCCTGTGCGCATTCAGTTGATCGATGCGAATGGAAAGCTGCTCAAGGAAGAGGAGATCACTAGCCTTAAACACCGCATGGAACTTCCCGAAGGAAGCGCTCCGGGAACGTATTACCTCAACTTTTACCGCCTCGACGGCACCTTTTTGCAACAGTCCAAACTGGTGAAGATGAATGTACCACATTCGAACATAGCTTATTAATAAACCGAAAAAACACAATCATATGAATTTCTTGAAGAAATCCCTTTTGTTTACCATGCTTCTTTGTGCCTCGCAACTCTTTGCACAAGCTCCGGAGGGCATCAATTACCAGGCAGTGATCCGCAATGGGGGTGGAACGATGATTACGAGTACTACCGTTGCTATTCAGGTGAAGATCCGTCAGGGTAGTCCAATGGGAACTGTTGTCTATCAAGAACGCCACAGTGTCATAACTTCAGCTTATGGTGTTGTGAACCTTGTGATTGGCGGCGGTACCGTGCAGGTAGGAACCTTTCCTTCCATTAACTGGTCGTCGGGTACGTACTACGTGAATCTGGGAGTAGACTTTAACAACGGAACGACGTACCAGGATTTTGGTTCACAACAACTGATCAGTGTGCCCTATGCTTTGTATGCCAAGAATGCAGGAAACCAGCTCAATCAGTGGAGGTATGGAAACATAGCGCCTGCAACCACCTTGGGTAATTACGGTGATTTCTACTTGGATGTGATCACCGGGAATGTGTATTACAAAGATGCTACAGGCAACTGGATCCTGACGGGCAATATCAAAGGACCCGTTGGACCTGCGGGAGCGCAAGGCGCTACGGGCCCTTCAGGCGCCTCAGGGTCCGCCGGCACCAATGGAACGAATGGCACGAACGGAAAAAATACCCTAGTGAAAACGACTCCAGAAGCAGTAGGAGTTAATTGTAACACAGGTGGCGTAAAGATCGAATACGGACTGGATGCGAATAGCAATGGCGTATTGGATGCCACAGAGATCAATACTACACTCACAAAATACGTGTGTAACGGTGCGCAAGGACCAACAGGTTTACAGGGCGCTACAGGGCCACAAGGGTTGCAAGGATTACAGGGAACACCGGGAGCTACAGGTGCCACAGGTTTACAAGGTCCGGCAGGAGCAAGCGGTAAGAACAGTTTGGTCAAAACCACCACAGAAGCGGCGGGTGCCAACTGTGCCACAGGAGGCATGAAAGTAGAGTACGGACTGGATGCCAATAGCAATGGGGTATTGGATGCATCGGAGGTAAATTCCACGCTTAC
>CAIYQV010000326.1 GCA_903928365.1 uncultured Flavobacteriia bacterium | reverse complement strand
GATTATCTCGTTCCGGAGGTCATAAACCACTCTAAACCCTTGATTTTTCAGCTTTTTGACCACATCCAAGGCATATTCGGCTTGCGCGTCGGTGATATTGAGGACAACACGATGGACACCTCTCATTCCGACTGGAAGAATTGCCGCTAAATCGAATCAGGAATTGGCAGATTATCTTGAAAAGGTTCAATTACACGAGCAAAATCAAGATCAAAACGCCGTATATAACAGTACCACAAAAGACTGGCAGAAGCAAGTATTGCACTTTGTTGGTGGAACGGATGCAGGCCAACAAGCCCTTTTCGGAAGTTACATGTCAAATATGGCAGGTGTGATCGAACAGGAGTATTATGGCGCGAATGTTTCCACAACGGCTCAAAACAGTGTAGATCCAATCAATCCTTCCCAATTGAATGCCATCATGGACCATATTCAAGAAGGAGTGAGTATGATTACATTCTTCGGCCATGCAGCGCCAACCTCTTCCGGATTTGAGATCAATATTGACGAACCCACCAACTGGAACAACACCGGTAAATATCCCCTGGTGATCTCCAACTCATGTTATAATGGGAACATCTTCCAAAGTGGCACCTCGCGTTCAGAAAAATTTGTAAATATCCCGAATTACGGGGCCATCGGATACCTGGGTACAGTCAACCTGGGATTTGCTCATACCCTATATTTGTATACGAATGAATTCTACCGCCAGGTAAGTTTAAATCATTACGGCGGCACACTTGGAGAGCAAATTCGTTATACGATCAATTCGATTGAGGCAACTGGATTTTCAGATCTGCTCACAGAAAGTACTTGTTCTCAAATGACGTTGAACGGAGACCCGATGGTGCGGCTCAACTGGCATGAAAAACCAGAGATTGAAATCACGGAACAAAGTGTTTCATTTTCACCAAGTCAATTGGATTTGACCGTTGACAGTATTCAAATGGATCTTGAATTGACCAATCTTGGAAAATCGATCATTGATACCTTCTCTGTTGAAATCACGCGAAATTTTCCTGGTTCCAATGTGGATTCCGTGTATACCTTCTACATAAATCAACTGCACTACAAAGACACGCTTTCCTTTAAAATGCCGCTACAATCGAACATCGGATTGGGAATTAATACCTTTACTGTACAAGTGGACCTTCCTACGTTTGTAGATGAGATTTATGATGAGGTAAATAATAACCAACTGGTCAAAACACTCTTCATCGATGTGGACGGGATCATCCCAATTATTCCCCACGAGTTTGCGGTAGTTCCTCAAGACAGTGTATCACTTTTTGCCTCTACGATTAACCCTATCGCTGAGTTCAATACGTATCGGTTTGAATTGGATACTACGGATCTTTTCAATAGCCCATTCAAAAGATTTACGACGGTCTCTGGTTTGGGTGGAATAAAAGAGGTTCATCCTTCGCAGTGGAAATTAAGTTCGACAGGTACACTGGCTCCATTGGTATGCACAGATAGTATGGTTTATTTCTGGAGAGTGGCTATAGATGAACCCGATCCGAATTGGAAGGAAAGTTCTTTTCAATACATTATTGACAAAAGCGGTTGGGGACAGGATCATTTCTTTCAATTCAAGAATAACAACTTTATAGGTATAGACTATGACCGTATCAATCGCCAGCGAAATTTTCTACCCGTTGAGAAACTCATCGAATGCGAAGTAATTTATTCCAGTGCATCACCTGCCATTTATGATAATTTATATGCTCTTGATGGTCAAATGCAGGACTATGGAATTTTGAATTACACACCGAAATTTCATGTAGCTATTATAGATAAATATACACTTGAACCTTGGGGAACACGATTTGGCGGCGAGAATCCCACGCATAATTTCGGGAATGCAAATGATAATTTCTTCCGAGTCATGCGTTATTTCACTTTTCATCAGAACGATGCTAACCAGATGAATTCATTTGTGAATTTGTTAGAAAATGTGGTGGAAGACGGAAATTTCATTTTGGTCTATTCTCCTATGACAACACTTTTTAACCAGCTACCAGCGAACGTTATAACCACATTTCAAAACCTGGGATCAGATAGCGTGAATACTACACGACCAAATCTACCGTTTGCGTTTTTCTGTAAAAAAGGAGACCCCTCTACGGTCGTTGAACAGTATGCACAGGTGCCTGGTCAGAATGTTCATCTGGAAGCGATCATTGATAGTTATGACTTTTTGGGACAAGAAACCTCGCCTGTAATTGGACCTTCAGATCAATGGGGATCACTATTTTGGAAACAGGTATCCTCCGAAACGCCTTCCCATGACACAACGGTTTTGAATATAAGATGTTTGAACAATTCGGGACAGTTACAACTCATTATTGATACCACCTTCACTTCCAATGACTCCATTATTGAACTGAATAATCTGGTGAATGCATCCCTTTATCCATACATTCAGCTCAGCGCATTTTATAAAGACTCCTTCGCTTATACACCCGCCCAGATCGACCGTTGGCATGTTTTGTACAGCCCTCTTCCCGAAGCAGCAATTGATGGCACTTCTTGCTATAGCTGGATTCCTGCCATGGATACAGTTTCTGAAGGAGAAGATGTAAGTTTCGCGGTGGACATCAAGAATATTTTCACTTTGCCCATGGATTCCTTAAAGGTCAATTACTGGATCATGGATCAGAATGAGGTAAAACATCCTATTACCTATCCAAGACAAGATTCACTGCTGGTAGGTGAAACCATGCGTGACACAGTAACGTTTTCAACGGTTGGACTTTCGGGTATCAATTCCTTCTGGATGGAGGTCAATCCATACACCGATGCAAGTTTGACAATTACGGATCAACCAGAGCAGGCTCACTTCAACAACTTGCTACAGCTGCCGTTTTTTGTTACCTCAGATGATAAACAACCCATACTTGATGTGACTTTCAATGGGCATCACATTTTGAATAATGACATCGTAGCTCCTGAAAGCGAGATCTACATTACTTTAAAAGATGACAATGACTTCCTGATCATGGACGATGCCTCAGACACGACCCATTTTGGTATTTACCTGACAGATCCTGATGGAATTCAAACTCGTATTCCTTTTATGGACGGATCTGGAAATGTAGTGATGCAATGGATTCCGGCTGAAAGCCAGCATAAAAAATTCAAGATTATCTACCCTGCTAATTTCCTTAAGGATGGAAAATATACTTTATTTGTTCAAGGCAGCGACAAGAGTGGAAATCTTTCCGGAGATCTGGAATACCGCATCACCTTTGAGGTGATCCACGAGTCGATGATCACTTACGTCATGAATTACCCCAATCCTTTCAGTACAAGTACCCGATTTGTATTTACGCTGACTGGAAATGAAGTCCCCGATGAGGTACTTATTCAGATCATGACTGTTTCCGGAAAGGTGGTTCGAGAGATCACAGAGGATGAACTTGGCACCATTCAGATCGGAAGAAATATTTCTGATTATGCCTGGGATGGGAAGGACGAGTTCGGAGATCCTTTAGCGAATGGGGTTTATTTATACAGAGTGAAAGCTCAGATCAATGGTGAAGACATCAAGCATTTGGAATCCGGCGCAGACAGTCATTTCAAAAAAGAGTTTGGAAAAATGTACATCATAAGGTAACAGATTTTACATGCTTTTTAACAGTCTGGATTTTCTGGTATTCTTTATCTCCGTTTTTGTTATTTATTGGATCATTCCCTCTAGAGCAAAGTGGATCATTCTCTTAGTTTGCAGTTACTTTTTCTACGCCTACTGGAATCCACT
>CAIYQV010000325.1 GCA_903928365.1 uncultured Flavobacteriia bacterium | reverse complement strand
TTAGGAATCGGCTGCTGCAACAGCGGCTCTGTGAATCGCTTGTAATACTGCATGTTTCGAAGAATTCCTTCGACTTTCGGGTAGATATCTTCAGAAAGATAGGTCGTATCGACACGCGGATAAGTCACAATTTTCTTCTCGTACAAACTTTGCACGTTCTTGAGTGTATCGTCCGCTGAAAACCCAAATTTTTTATTCGCTTCTACCTGTAAGCCTGTTAAATCAAAGAGTCGTGGATTTCCTTCCTTTCCTTCTTTTTGTTCGAAAGATGTGATTTCAAACTCGTGTTGTTTGAGGTATTCCAATCCCTTATTAGCCTTTTCTTCTGACGTAAGACGATCTATCTGACAAAGGAATTCCGTATCGCGATAAGTCGTCTTTAACTCCCAGTATTCAGCTGATTTGAACGCATTGATCTCCTTTTGGCGCTGCACGATCATCGCGAGCGTGGGCGTCTGCACTCTACCTATTGACAACGTTGCTTTTCCCTGACCAAATTTCTTGGTAAATGCTCTCGTCGCATTGATCCCAAGTAACCAGTCACCTATGGCACGAGCAGAACCTGCAGCATACAAATTGTCGTATTGTTTGGCATCTTTCAGCTTACTGAACCCTTCCTTGATCGCTTCCTCCGTAAGTGAAGAAATCCAGAGCCTTTTGATAGGTTTGTCGCACTTTGCTTTCAATAATACCCATCGTTGAATGAGTTCACCTTCTTGCCCGGCATCCCCGCAGTTGATGACTTCTTTACAATTCGCGACTAAGTTTTCGATGCAGCTAAATTGTTTCTGGATACCTGCTTCATCCACGACCTTGATCCCAAAATTTTGCGGAATGATTGGGAGGTCCTCCAACTTCCAGTATTTCCAGTTCTCTTTGTAATCGTGCGGTTCCTTCAAGGTGCACAAATGACCAAAGGTCCAGCTCACCCAATAGCCATTCCCCTCCCAGTAGCCATCCTTTCGGGAACGAGCTCCGAGAATCTCAGCGATGTCTTTCGCTACAGAAGGTTTTTCGGCGATGCAGAGGATCATTTTTTGATGTAATGTTTCACTGTAAATGAAGCCTCATTTTTTTCATCTTTTTCGTGATGAAAGAGTTCCGTCATGTTCCATCCTGTTGAATTGAATTCAGGAAAAAAAGTATCAGCTCCATACACGGCATCCACATGCGTTATGTACATTTCATCCACGCATCCCAACTCGAGCGCCATGCGGTAGATCTCTCCTCCGCCGATTACAAAAAAGTCGCGTTCATCACTCGCGTAATGCGCCAAACATGTTTCCAATGAATGAAAAACGATTGCTCCATCAGCAGTAAAATCCGTGTTGCGTGTAAGCACCACATTCTCCCTTCCTGCGAGTGGTCGAAAACGTTCAGGAATAGAATCCCAATTCTTTCGTCCCATCAGCACAATTTGACCAGCTGTTGTTTCTTTGAAGAATTTCATATCCGCAGGCAAGTGCCACATGAGATCATTGTTCTTTCCGATCCCGCGTTCTTGGTCCATTGCCACGATGAGTTTTATGGTCATACTAGATTTACTATTTTACTTCAATGGGCACTCTTCCAACATTTCTGTTACAGGTTGGAGTCTGAATTCAATTTGTGATAATAAACGTAGGAAACGGCCAATATACCCAAGACAATTAATGGAAAAAATGTTTGACCATTCATTCCATCTACTGCAGCGTGACTGATAGCTGCGAAGAGAAAGTCAAAGGCAAATCCAGCATAAGCGAATTCTTTTAGTCGTTTAGAAATTTGTGGAATAACCAAAATCAAAACACCTAAAACTTTAAAAATAACCAGCGCGTTTCCAAAATACTCAGGATAACCTAAGTGTCTGATTCCTTCTTTTGCTAATTCTGTTTGAGAAGTCAATGCTGGCATTACTCCTTCAAACAATGCAATGATCGTTGTAGATACCCAGAATAGAATTTTTTCTTTTTTCATAGTAATGAAGTTAACGTTTCTTATTGTTTTTTTAAATATTACTCACAGCTTTACAATTGAAAACAATCCATTTTCTTAGTATGCGCAGGTTGCTTCATCTTCGCTTCATGAGGGAAAAATATCCTTGTTCCGAATCCTGAGCTTGTCGAAGGATGCTCCTTGTTCTAAACAGCCACCGCTCCCTTAATGTGCGGATGCGGATCGTAACCCACCAACTCAAAATCTTCGTAGGTAAACCCAAAAATATCCTTTACGTTCGGATTGATCTTCATTGTAGGCAAAGCTCTAAAGTCTCTTGAAAGTTGCAATTCTACCTGCTCCAGGTGATTGCTGTAGATATGAGCATCTCCAAAGGTATGCACGAAGTCACCCGGTTCAAGATCACACACTTGAGCAAGCATCATCGTCAGTAGCGCGTAGGAAGCTATATTGAAAGGCACCCCAAGGAAAGTATCCGCACTGCGCTGATAGAGCTGACAACTTAATTTCCCATCTGCCACATAAAACTGAAAAAGAGTATGACAAGGAGGCAAGGCCATATGGTCCACATCAGCAACGTTCCATGCAGAAACAATGTGTCTTCTGGAATCAGGATTGTTTTTTATTGAATGTACCAGTTTCGTAATCTGATCGATCGTGCCTCCGTGACCGTCCGGCCAGCTGCGCCACTGATGACCATACACGGGACCAAGATTTCCGTTTTCATCAGCCCACTCATCCCATATGGATACATTATTATCTTTCAGGTATTTAATATTCGTATTCCCCTGAAGAAACCAAAGCAATTCGATAATAATGGACCGAAGGTGCAATTTCTTGGTGGTTACTACCGGAAATCCTTTGGAAAGATCAAAACGCATTTGGTAACCGAAGGTTGAAATGGTTCCTGTTCCTGTGCGGTCTTCCTTGCGTGTTCCGTTCTCCAGAATGTGCTTAAGAAGGTCGTGGTATTGCTTCATTTTTGATGATTATTTGCAAATCCGAAATTACGAAAAACAGCCCGAGAGGTCACCGGGAAGTTTTCAAGAAAAAGACCAAATTATCAACGTTGAATAACCAATTAATTGGTGTTCGTTCTTCTCTTCCAAAAAAGCAAAATAACGCAAAGCATCCAACTGAATGCACCAATCCACAAACTCATTCTCCAAACAGGAGCATCGAAGTTAAAGATCACCATTCCTTTGGATGTAGCCGGAATTTCAACAGCCATAAACGCATCATTCGCACGATGAATTTTAAGAGGCTTTCCATTCAGCTTTGCCGACCAACCTTTATGGAAATTCTGATTGAGAATGAGTAGATCAGATCGCTTACTTGGATTGTCTGCCTTTACCGAAAACTGGTTGTATCCGATGACGGGATCCGAGATTTGAAGTGTGTCTTTATTGATCAACAACTTGTCATCCACTTGCCACAGGCAATTTGCACGCCTAAGCGTATCTTTTTTCAGGTCAATTCGCTCAGAAATCTCGTAAAAAAGTGGATTTTCTTTGGCTAATTCCAACCCTCCATTTTGTTCCACCACGTTAAACCCTTTGAACTGGGTTTGATTGTGCCCGTCGAATGTAAGTGACTTATGGTACGTAGCCGTATTCCTCCAGATACCCATCATTATAGGCTCGTAATTCTCTACCAGCTCCTTGTAAGGCTTGATAGCAGATTGCTGATCCGCCGAATCCGAAAGTGAGTGAAAATAACTTTCGTAATCGATTCGTTTATACGGTGAATAGACCGTTGCGGGGAGAGTTATCTGACTGTAAATCAATAGATCCAAAACAGTAATGATGACAAACCATTTGGCTGACCTTCCTTTCCAAAGAATCCACAACCCAATCAAACCTAACAGCAAAATAACAACCGTATTCAGCAGAAAATAGGACTTCATGAAATGTGGCTTCCAATCAGAAGTAGGCTCGTGCCATGAAAACAATTCCTTCAAATCATTCGTGAAAGGATGTAAACTGCTCCAGGCAAAGATTAAGATTGTGAGCCCAAGAAATGAAATAAGGATCCACTTAAACAAACCTTGTTTTTGACTTTGCATCCAGCGCTCCAGTCCAATACCCGCCAATAGCGCCATGCACAATATCAAGTGAGCACGAAACAAAGAAGGATGTCTGAACAAACCAAAACCAGGAATTTCGTAAATCAAGCGGTAAACCGGTGTGCTTCCACCTGCAGCGATAAGGGTAAAAATAGCCACTCCCAACCAAAGAAAAACAACTTTTTTCTCCTTTAAAAAACGTAAGCTAAAAAGACAGAACAAGAAGGGAAGCCAACCAAAATAAGCACTCCGCATAGTCATATCCGTCGCTTCAAACCATTTAGAATTCGCCAAGGTCGGATAGGGATAAACGAACGAGAACCAGGAATGAAAATCGAATGGATTTTGCAACAAATACGGACCATATTCCAATTGATCAGCGCGTCCAAAATACGGAAGAAAATCCAGCACTGAAATGACATAAGGCAGCAATAGAAGTATCAGTAACACTCCTAACAGCGGAAGTTGCCATGCCCATCTTTTCAGTAATCGCTGAACTACCACTTTACGATCCATCCAAAGATTGATCACTGTCAAACCGAACAGTAAATAGACCAGCACGATCGTGTAGGCCGGACTCGCAACAGTCACTTCCAATGCTGTAAAAATTCCAGCGAGCAGCAAATTTCTTCGATGGCCGTTTCTCAGAAGCAACCAAAAATGATACAGTATCCAAGGCAAAAAGGCCGCTCCTGCCAGGAAGATCATGATTTGAGAAGTACCCAGCATGAAGCCGGAAAGTCCATAACTGATCCCAATCACGAAACGAGGAATCCTTCCTGAAACAAAGAGCCCAGAAAGTTGATAGGCGCCCAACGCAGCTAGAACAGTATAACTCAATAACTCGATCATCAGAGAAGTAGGCGAATAGCCTCCACACAACATCAGCAGTTGAACGAAGGGGTTGTACATACCATTCTGCATGTCCGAATAGGCCGGATAACCCATATGCTGAAAGGGATTCCAAAGTGGCAATTGACCATTTAGTTCGGACCAACTCACGAAGTAACGATATGGCAAATAGCAATCGATATTATCCCATTTGGGAACAAACTGAAACGTGGAAATGGGCCACCAAGCCAGCAGCACTAATCCCACCAGCAAAAAGTGATCTCTTTTGTTTTGGAGAAATGCGCGCAAAAAGGACATAAATCGATTCGAAGTTAACCAAAACTTAAGCATCTTGACTATCCTATTCAAATCACGTACATTTGCTTCTGTGAAACATTGGATCGTCATCTGTTTATTTTTTCTTGGAAGCCAAGTTTTTAGCCAAAAGCCTGTAGTACTGAAAAGTAAATTTTTCGGAACCTACAAAGGTGAGGTCGCTTCCTTTCAAATGGATTCAGGTAAGGAACTGGTAGACGTCGATTCTTCCATGATTGCTGTAACGATTGCAGACTCTACGGTAGAAATAGCCGTTGGTAAAAATCAATTAAAGGGAAAATACACAGTGATGTTCGAAGCCAAGACCTACTATCTGCTTGATTGTAAGATTGAAGGACAATTAGCAGGTGAACGCATTGTCGTTTACAAAAAAGGAAAGAAGATTTCCAGAGATGGTTTGTATCCGCAGCCGAGTGCTACGCTGTATCGTTCCAAAGATTAATAAGGTAAAAAAACCGAGAAGGTAGTCCCCTCACCTGGTTTGCTCTTCACATCGATCTTACCTCCGTGCGAATCGATGATCAATTTTACATAGTAGAGCCCCAGTCCAAATCCTTTCACATTGTGTAAGTTCCCGGTAGGCACGCGGTAAAATTTATCAAAGATCATTTTCAAATCCTCTCGTTTCATTCCGATGCCATTATCAGTGATCTCGATCTGAAGCCCCTTTTTGTCATTGACGGTTTTTACATTGATGACCGGTTTCTTGTCGCAATATTTTACAGCGTTGTCCAGTAAGTTATAAACGACATTCGTGACATGCACCGGATCGGCGTGAATAACAGGTGTTCCTGCTTGCAAATCCAGCTGTATACTGCCCCCCTGCTCCAATTGGTTAATGTCAAAATTCTCTTTTGCTTCTGTCAGTAATTCATGCACATCGACATCTTCTTTTTTAAGCGTGAGTTCTTCCTTGTCGAGTTTCGCAACATTCAGTACACGTTCTACCTGATTCTCAAGACGCTTGTTTTCTTTGAAAATAATACTTGCGTAACGTTGTAGTTTTTCAGGCTCGTTTGTAAAATCCGTGCGCATGAGCATTTCACTGGACAAACCGATGGTGGAGATCGGTGTTTTCAATTCATGGGTCATGTTGTTGATGAAATCCGTTTTTACCTCGGAAAGGCGTTTCTGACGCAAGATAACTGTTATCGTATAGCCAAAAAAGATCATGACCAACACTACGATGATTGTTACATAAATCCAAGGAGAAATGAATTCCGTTGGCTCTTCAATCGTTTTGGCCATGACATTTGGGAAAACCACCGTAAAGTAGTGTCCATCTGTTTTCCACGGAAGTTTAGCAGAGGTAATACCTGCCATGGTATCCGATGCAGGGGCATAACCGGTTGCTTTGGAATATTTTATCAGGTTTCCAAAAACGATGGAATCGCTGAAACAATCATAGATCCCGTACTGAAAATCCTGGTTAATGCTTTGGTCGTAAAACTGACGTTTGAGCAACGTTTCCAAATAAAAGGGATGCAGTTCCTCGTTGATATCAACCACAAAGTAATTGGTACGTATTTGCTTAACCGCTCCGTACAGGTCAGAGCTATCGGATTTCGAGGTAGAAATTTCCTCCAACACATTGCGCAACGCAATATGGGCTTGTTCTGAAAACTGCTTCAGATTCAGGCTGTCCTCTTTTTCCTGAATGGCGATATTGGTCTGTTGAATGGCAATCGTTTTGCGCATCCAAACCATCTGAACAACAAGAATGCTGGCCAGGGAAATAATTCCCAGCACCACCACTGCATTGATGTTCCGACGGATCACCGCTTAGTAGGATTCCATTTCCGGATCGATCTCACTTGCCCAAGCAAGGATTCCTCCGGTCAAATTGTAAAGGTTGGTATAACCAAATTGCTGCTCCAGAAAGCCAATGGCATTTCCGCTTCGCGCTCCCGAACGGCAATGCACCACCACTTTCTTGTCTTTGGAAATTTCATCCGTTCTGGAAGGAATCTCTGCCAAAGGAATAGAAAGCGCACCAAGCGTACAAATCTCAATTTCATAAGGTTCTCTCACATCGATCAACTGGAAATCTTCCTTGTTGTCGATCATTTCTTTCAGTTCGTGTACAGTTACTGTTTTCATAGATAGATAGTTTTGTCCTTGCTCATTGTTCATTGATCTTTGTTCCTTCTTAAAAACCAGTTACTCCGTTTACCGTGGTATACTTCAAAATATTCTTTTTATCCGGGTAGATACGCGCAAAAGCCGACTGAACAGCAAGCGTGCCTTCGTGGAATCCGCAAAGGATCAGTTTCAATTTGTTCTCGTAAGTATTCACGTCACCAATGGCATAGATCCCGGGGATATTAGTGGAATAATCCAACGTATCCACCTTGATGGCACTTTTTTCAATCTCCAGACCCCAGTCGGCAATAGGGCCTAAACTTGGTTTCAAACCGAAGAGCGGTATAAAATGATCTGCTTCGCGAATCAATTCACCCTCTTTTTGATGTGTAATGGTAACGCTCTCTACATTGCCGTTTCCATTGATACCAGTCACCTCCGCTTCAGTCACCAGTGTGATCTGACCACTTTCCGCCATGTCAATCACTTTCTGAACAGAATCCAAGTGACCACGGAAAGAGCTGCTTCTGTGCACCAAAACCACTTCTTTCGCGATCTTTTTCTCCGCAAGGAAAATAGACCAATCAAGTGCTGAATCACCACCACCTGCAATGACGCATCGTTTTCCACGATAGAATTCAGGATCTTTAATGATGTATTCTACCCCTTTGTCTTCGTAATCTGTAATATTTTCGATTGGCGGTTTGCGCGGTTCAAATACGCCTAACCCTCCG
>CAIYQV010000324.1 GCA_903928365.1 uncultured Flavobacteriia bacterium | reverse complement strand
ATGGAAGTAAAAATACCTACCAGTGTCAACAACGCACCCGCCCCGATGAGCATCAGTGTAAGTCGCTTCGCATTGTTTGAAATTGAGAACTCCATCTGTATGTGTATTCTAAATTATTAATTCTTAGTTGTATCAGCCGGAACAGCAGCAGTAGCTGTCATTGCCCCTGAGGCATCAAATTTTCCATAATCAGCATTCTGGAATTTTCTCACGTAGTGTACCAATGTCCAGATCTCTTTTTTCGTCAGCTGGGATGCGTGTGAACCCATAGCTCCTTTTCCGTAATAGATCGAATAAAACATTTGTCCATCACCCAGAGCTGAACGATCCTTGTAATTTGGAACACCAGCATAAGCTCCACTCACAACCATCGGTCCATTTCCATCTCCCTTCTCACCATGACAATGCTGACACATAGCCGTGTACAGTTCTTTCCCCTTTTTAAACATACCTTCTGCATTATCCGCAGTCAGTTTATAAGGGTTTAAGTCAGCTGCAGCAGCAGTGTATTCATCTGATGTAGTAAGATCTACACCGTATAAACCATGGGTTTCTCTGAAAGCTATATTTGCTTTACGGAAATAAGGCAACATCAAACTTACCGTCTCAGAATCCTTACCGAAATAAGGTACCGTACCAGCAGGAGGCGTAAGTGCTGATTGCTGTAACTTTACATCCTCGTTAATTCGACCACGAATCTCACCATAATCTACGTAAGGTTCGATAGCAGGAGAGCGATACATATCCGGCATGTATTCCAACCCCGGTGAATCTGCATTAGCTGTACACGAACCAAGGATCAGAGCCGATACCGAAACGATCGCTAAACCCGTGAGTGCCTTAAACTTCATATTCATCTTGTCGTTCTTTTATAATCCTAACAGAAACTGTTATTTCATTTCTTTTTGATCCAATTCGATCAATCCCGTATCCTTCAACATGTTTTCCAACTCTTCTGAAGAAAACTGAGCGTTTTCAGAAGCACGAACTTCGATTACGAATTTATCATCCGTTGTACGTGGATCTGGATTTTGAGCAGGAATTCCTGGCAAGGTCTTGTTTCTCAAAAGATACGTGATTGCCATTCCATGCGCTGCACACAATACCGTAAACTCAAATGTGATCGGAATAAAGGCGAGCATATTATCCAAATAGGTAAAGTTTGGTTTACCCCCGATATTCATCGGCCAGTCTACTACCATGAAATAACGCATTCCTAAGGTCGCCAACATGGTTCCAGTAATCCCATAGATAAACGCCATAATACCCAAACGTGTATTTTTAACACCAATGATCGGATCGATCCCGTGAATAGGGAACGGAGAAAACACCTCATTGATCTTCACACCTTTCGCGACCAACTTCTTAGCACCGTCCTTTAGCACTTCGTCGTCGTCATACATTGCATACATTACTCTTTCTGCCATGTCGCTGTTATAAATAAGTTTCTACTTTCTAATTAATGATGACCGTGATCAGGAGCGTTCTTGTAAGACTCACCTGACGATTTCAAAATTGTTTTCACCTCGTTCAATGCCAATACAGGGAAATAGCGCGCAAACAAAAGGAAGAAAACAAAGAATAATCCAATGGTTCCAATATAAACACCAATATCAATATGGCTTGGATAATGCATACTCCATGCAGCCGGTATATAGTCACGGTGAATTGAAGTCACGATGATCACATAGCGCTCAAACCACATACCAATGTTCACCACAATAGAAATGATAAATGTGAACAATAAACTTCTTCTCAATTTGCGGAACCACATCAACTGTGGAGAGATCACATTACAAGTCATCATTGACCAGTAAGCCCACCAGTAAGGACCTGTTGCTCTGTTCAAGAACGCATATGCTTCATATTCTACACCAGAGTACCATGAAATGAACAACTCAGTGATATATGCCGTACCTACGATAGATCCGGTTACCATGATCACGATGTTCATGTACTCAACGTGCTTTGTATGGATATAAGCCTCCAGTTTCATTGCTTTTCGCATCACCAATAGAAGCGTTTGTACCATAGCAAAACCGGAGAATACCGCACCTGCAACGAAGTAAGGAGGGAAGATCGTGGTATGCCAACCAGGAATGACCGAAGTGGCAAAGTCAAAGGATACGATCGAGTGAACCGAGAATACAAGTGGTGTAGCCAAACCTGCCAGAACCAATGAAACCAATTCAAAACGATTCCAATGTTTTGCACGACCTGACCATCCGAAAGAAAGAATAGTATACATTCTTTTTGCTACAGGCTTTTTCGCTCTGTCACGAATAGTTGCAAAATCAGGAATCAAACCAATGTACCAGAAAACCAATGATACTGATAAGTAGGTTGAGATCGCAAAAACGTCCCAAAGAAGTGGTGAGTTAAAGTTCACCCATAGGGAACCAAAGTGGTTTGGCAAAGGAAGGGTCCAATAACCCACCCAAAGTCGACCCATGTGGATCAACGGGAACATACCCGCCATGAATACGGCAAAGATGGTCATCGCTTCTGCCGATCGGTTGATCGCCATTCTCCATTTCTGACGGAACAATAGTAGTACAGCTGAGATCAATGTGCCAGCGTGACCGATACCAACCCACCATACGAAGTTGGTGATATCCCAAGCCCAACCAATGGTTTTGTTCAATCCCCATACACCAATACCAGTTCCAAGAAGGTATAGGATACATCCAACACCGTAAAGTCCGATGATCAAAGCAATCCCAAAAAGGATGTACCACATACGTGGCGCTTTGTCCTCAATAGGCTTACAAACGTCTTCCGTTACGTCGTGATAGGTTTTGTGGCCTAAGATGAGGGGTTCCCGAATTGCTGCTTCCTTATGCATTACAATTTGTTTTTATTTCTATTAATGATGTGCTTTCGTATCTCCGTGAGCTTCATGATGAGCTTCAGCTACCTGGTATTTAGCCAATTCAGCATTCTCTTCATTTCTCACTTTCACTTTATACCAAACGTTAGGCTTAACTCCAACTTCTTCCAATGCCTGATATGCACGGTCGTCAGATGAGCTCGATCTAACCATTGACTTAAGATCATTCCAATCACCTACGATGATTGCATTTGTAGGACATGCATCAGCACATGCTGAGGTAAAATCTCCATCCACGACTGGACGAGCTTCTTTCTTAGCCACCAATTTACCTGCCTGAATACGTTGAACACAGAATGAACATTTCTCCATTACACCGCGTGTACGAACGGTCACATCAGGATTCAATACCATACGTCCAAGATCATCCTGTGCAGGATTCACCTCTGTAAACTTCTTGTATGAAGGATAGTTAAACCAGTTGAAGCGACGCACTTTGTATGGACAGTTGTTTGCACAATAACGTGTACCGATACATCTGTTGTATGCCATTTGGTTCAACCCTTCATTACTATGTGTAGTTGCCGCTACCGGACAAACCGTCTCACATGGTGCGTGGTTACAATGATGACACATTAAAGGCATGTGAACCACTTTAGGGTTTACTGCTGCTTTTTCTGCTTCATCGTAATTGATGTTATCCGCATCCTTCTTCAATCCTGGAACAACTTCTTCATCAGAAGCAAAGTAACGATCGATACGCAACCAATGCATTTCACGACCTCTTCTTACTTCATCCTTACCTACAACAGGCACGTTGTTTTCAGACTGACAAGCCACCAAACAAGAACCACAACCAATACATGAAGAAAGATCTACCGTCATACCCCAACGGTGACCGATCTTCTCTACAGGATGAGCATCCCACAAATCGAATTCACCTACCGGTTTTTCAACGTGATTACCTTCTTTATCCAGTTTCTGCAACATATGTGCAGGGTTGTAAGCTTCTTTATCGCTATTCTTGAAGATACCAAGTGTCGTTTCGCGCACTATTGAATGGCGACCCATCACTGTATGGTGAATCTGAGTCGCAGCGATCGCATACGTTCCAGCAGCTTTTGTTACTGAACCTGATGTATCATAAACGAATGTTTTACCTGACTCAACAAATGCAAAAACATTTGCACCGATCGGCTTCAAATTACCTTTCTCGTCCGTTGCATTTCCGCCGTATTCCTTCGTCTGAAAAGCCGCTTTACCAATGTTTTCACCATTAGCACCACGACCGTAACCTAGAGCTACACCAACTGTTCCTAATGCTTGTCCAGGTAATGGATAAACAGGTAAAGTAACTTGCTCTCCACCCACTTTCAAAGTCGCCAGACTCAGTCCGTTTTCCTGATCGTAAGTCGTAGCATATCCTGCTTTTTCCATTTCCACAGGATTCATGGTAATGTAGTTATCCCAAGTCACTTTGGTGATTGGATCCGGAAGCTCTTGCAACCAAGGGTTGTTTGCTTGTAAACCAATACCTATACCTGCTTTCTGGTAAAGTACTACCTCTACTCCTTTTCCATCTGGAAGTCCGTTTGCAGCAGCATCTGTAAAAGTTGCTACCGCTTCAGCAGTTACAGGAACATTTACACAACTATTGTGAACTGCCATGTTCCAGAACGTGTGAAGATCTGCACTTCGAACGCCCGTCAAAGCAGGTGTCGTTTCCCACGCCTGACGAATGTAATCATATGCTACTTTCGAATCTTTTCCTCCACGTACAGCTTTGCCAGCCCATACCAACATTGATTCTAAGACAGACGCCGTATTAAACAAAGGACGTATGGTAGGTTGTGCTACTGCAAAATGAGTCGTCGTAGGATTAAAGTCTGCCCATGATTCCAATGCATGGTGATCTGGAGCAATAAATTTACAATTAGACGCTGTCTCATCCGCATGAGAAGCAAATGAAACTGACAATTTCACATTTTTAAGTGCTTTACCAAAGGCTTCCCCATTAGGTAAACTATACACTGGATTCACTCCGTAGAAGAAGACCGCATCTACCCCTCTTCCTGCAATAACATCAGCAGCGAATTTGGACATTTTCTCATCCTCTGAACGGAACAAATTAACCTGTTCATTCAGGTTGATCGTAGTTCCGTAAGCTCCTAAAACGTTATTCAATTTGTTAGTTAGAATCTGAACTCCGGTATTGTTTGAACCAGATACAACTAAAGATTCTCCTTTAGAAGCTTTCAAAGCAGCGATAGCTAAGTCAGCGATCTTCGCATTTTCTTTTGAAAGGTCGGTTGAAACACCTGCATTTACATTAAATGCTTTGAGGATGTAAGCCAACACTTTTGCTTGCTCAGAAGGCTTGATCATTCCACGGTAATCCGCATTGGAACCCGTTACGGACATCACTGATTCGAATTGGAAGTGCTTCGACATCCATTCTCCATCAGGATTTCTAGTCTGACCATATTGTGTTGCGAACTGAGTCGGCATCAACCAGGTAGAAAGGAAATCTGCTCCTAAACTTACGATGGTCTTAGCTTTCGAAAAGTCATATGAAGGAAGGATCTCCGCTCCAAAGTTCGCCTTGTTCGCAGCACGCATACCAGCATAAGATACTGCGTCATATTGAATATGTTCGAACTTTCCGTTTTCCGCAGTTGCACCGACTGATGCTGCAAGATCAGCGATTGCTGCTGTCATGGACGGACTAATAACCGTATTGGAAACCAAAGCTATTTTTCTTGCTGATGTCAATCCGGTCTTAATGTCACCATCCAGTTTTGACCAACTTGTTTCAGCACCCGCTTTTACAGGGTTTTGCAAACGAGCAGAATCGTACAAACCAAGAACAGATGCGATGATCTGTGCATTCGAACCACCGTTGGTGATGCCAAAATCCTTATTACCTTTAATATAGATCGGTCTACCTTCGCGGGTTTTCACCAAAATACTT
>CAIYQV010000323.1 GCA_903928365.1 uncultured Flavobacteriia bacterium | reverse complement strand
TGAATTCAAGGTAACCCAAGAACTTTCGTCAAAAGAGGTGAAACAAGGTGAGATGATCACACTAACAAGAGTCATTTCCGGACATGGTAATTTGCATTTGGTCGGTTTCCCGGAACTCACTATTCCCAAAGGGATGGAGCTCTATGGAGATCCGGAAGTAAAAGAACAACTTTCTTTCGGCAGTGAAGGAGCCAAAGGAAAGATCACGCACACGTATCATTTAAAAGCCTTAGAAACAGGAGATTTTCAACTTCCGCCTTTTTCACTGGCATACTTTGATCCTGAAAAGGAACAATACATTCAAACAAAAAGCACCTTGGAAGATCTCTCCATCACGGGTGATCCATCCATGGCAAAATCCGATAATATTCAGACATCAGAAGAAGGAGAGGAAAGCTTTCATCGGGCCAATCGAAATGAAGTGACTACTCAAGGTGTATCATTATTTCCCAACTGGATATGGGTTCTTTTGACTACCATTTTTGCGTTTATTTCATTCAAGTTATTCAGAGATCGTCGTAAGCAAAAATCGACTGAACCAAAAACCTTTGAGGAAACACATCAGACCAATTCAAAAGTCGAATCTACTCCCGTTTTCTCGCCTGAAATCCATTTGAATAATGCACGGATGGCGTTGAACCGTAATGACAATTCTTCCTTTTATGCTCACACAGAAAAGGCCGTCATTACAGCATTATCTGACTTTTTGAAAAAACCAGATACAAGCAGATCCGTTTTACTTTCTGAAATGAAGGACCACTCCTCGAACCTTACCTTCACGCAATGGTTCGCTGATTTCGACGCGAGTCGCTACGGTATGGGGATCACTGACATTGAGCCGAAGGAGCTTCTCGAACAAGCAGAACGCATGATCACCCATTTGAAAACCTGATCGTCGTCACTTTTCCCTACCTTTGCACTGATGTCGGCAACTCAAGAAAACATTCGCAACCTCTCTTTGGAGGAATTGACCGTTTCCATTGAAAAGATCGGGGAAAAACGCTTTCGCGCGAAACAGATCTACGAATGGCTCTGGAAAAAGAATGCTGCTACTTTTGAGGAAATGTCGAATCTTGGCAAAGATTTCCGAAGTAAGCTGGAGCAACACTTTTTTATTGATCACATCCAATTGGAAGATCAGCAGATCAGTTCTGATAAGACCATCAAATGTGCTTTTTCAGTTGAACAAGGAAAAGTGGTAGAAGGAGTGCTTATTCCTACAACATCCCGAACAACTGCATGTATCTCCTCTCAGGTAGGTTGTAGTTTATCTTGTACGTTCTGTGCGACAGGAAGATTGAAACTCATGCGAAATCTAACCGCTGGGGAGATTGTAGATCAGGTGGTTTACCTGAAAGATCAAGCCGAAAACCGCTACAATACGCCACTCACGAATATCGTATACATGGGAATGGGTGAGCCATTACTGAATTACAAGAATGTCCTGCGATCTGTCGAATTAATCACAGGAGAGGACGGACTCGGAATGTCTCCCAAACGCATCACTGTTTCTACCGCTGGTATCGCTAAAATGATACGAAAACTGGGAGATGATCAGGTGAAGTTTAACCTGGCGCTCTCACTTCATGCTGCAAATGATAAGAAGCGAAGTGAGATCATGGAAATTAATGATACCAATAACCTCGAAGCATTGGCTGATGCCTTGCGCTATTTCCATGAACAAACGGATTCTCGTGTCACCTTTGAATACATTATTTTCAAGGATTTCAATGACCGCATCGAAGATGCGCAGGAACTGGCATCATTTGCCAGATGCGTACCTTGCAAGATCAATATCATTGAATACAACCCCATCGATGATGGTGCCTTCCAACAGGCAGATCCTCAAAAAGTAAATGCCTTCGCGGCCTATCTTGAATCTAAAAATCTGATCGTCAACGTCAGACGAAGTCGCGGAAAGGATATCGATGCAGCCTGTGGACAATTGGCAAACAAGAATAAAGCACTGCCTTTAGAAGGGAGAATCCTTAAGTAGAAAATCATTCTTTTTGAACCTCGCCTTGGGCAGTAAAGCGTATATTTGTAGTATGCTCACTGTAGAGGAAATACTGTCGCCAATTAAGACAGAAATGAACGAATTCGAAACGCGTTTTCGAGAGAATATGCGTTCAAAAGTTCCATTACTCGACAAGATCACCCATTATATTATCCGTCGGAAAGGAAAGCAAATGCGTCCGATGTTCGTGTTCCTCACAACAAAGATGCTGGGCAACATGGGAGACAAGGCATACGATGCCGCTTCGTTGATCGAATTATTGCATACGGCCACCCTCGTTCATGACGATGTTGTGGATGATGCCAATGAACGTCGTGGTTTCTTTTCGCTCAACGCTCTGTGGAAGAATAAAGTGGCCGTTTTAGTGGGTGATTATATGCTATCTAAGGTATTATTGCTTTCTATCGAAAAGAACAATGTGCGTCTGCTCGAAGTCGTTGCACGCGCCGTTCGTGAAATGAGTGAGGGAGAATTATTGCAGATCGAAAAGGCTCGTCGACTAGATATCACCGAGGAGGTCTATTTTGAAGTGATCCGACAGAAAACAGCATCACTCATTTCCACCTGTTGCGAGGCAGGTGCGATTGCAGCTGACCGTGAAGATATGGCCGATCGCATGCGTCGCTTTGGCGAATTAGTAGGACTGGCTTTCCAGATCAAAGATGATATTTTCGATTACGGTACTCCGGGAAAGATCGGTAAACCAACCGGATTGGATATTCGTGAGCGAAAAATGACCTTACCATTGATCTACACGTTGAATACGGCGCCGAAAGAAGTGCGCTCCGAATTGATCAATATCGTTAAAAACCATAACGAAGAAAAACGGTATGTGAACAGAGCCATTGAATTGGTAACCTCTTACGGGGGAATCGAATATGCGCATCAAAAAATGATGGCATTGAAAGATCAGGCGCTGGAAGAACTAAAAGATATTCCTGATTCTGAAGCAAAGCGAGCAGTAATCGGGTTGGTGGAGTATACAACCCTTCGCGAAAAATAACTAACATGAAGTATTTTGTTTGGCCAATAGTACTATTGATCCTTTTTTCCTGCGGGAATGAAGAAGAAGATAAACCAAAAAAACGAGCCCCTGAAACATTGGTGGAAGTGAAAAATGGCATTTACTACGAATGGTATCCCGGCAAAAAAAGATCAAATACAAAGGCGGACAGGATAAAAATAAAAAACGTAATGGTATCTGGACTTTTTACTCTGAAAACGGAACAGAGCTTTCGATCACCTATTATGAACATGGACTTAAAGAAGGTTTTTCGATTGTAAAATACCCAACAGGTGTTATTCATTACCGAGGCGAATATCACAATGACAAAACTGTGGGTGTTTGGACAACCTACGATGAGAAAGGAAACGTAATTTCAGAAACGGATTTTGGAAATCCGGAAGAATAAGAATGTCCAAAATCCCCCCACATATCATTGATGAGATTATGCAAACTTCCCGAATCGAGGAGGTCATAGGTGAATTTGTGCATCTGAAACGTGCCGGATCCAATCTGAAAGGATTGAGTCCTTTCACGGATGAAAAAACACCGTCTTTTGTGGTGTCACCTGCCAAGCAGATCTTTAAGTGCTTCTCTACAAGCAAAGGAGGAACCGTCGTTTCTTTCCTCATGGAAAAAGAACATTTTTCCTATCCTGAAGCACTCCGATGGCTAGCCGACAAATACGGAATTCAGATTCCTGAAGAAGCCCCTGCTACTGCTGAACAACTTGCTGCAATAAGTGAGAGAGAGAGTTTACACATCATTAATGAGTTTGCAAAGGATCATTTCTTCAAAAACCTTCATGACACGGAAGAAGGTAAAGCCGTCGCTTTGTCCTATTTTGTAGAACGCGGTTTCCGAAAAGATATCATTGAGAAATTTCAGTTGGGATATTGCTTAAATACTGGAGATGATTTTACCAAAGCAGCACAGGAAAAAGGATACAAGCTGGAATACCTCGAAAAAGTAGGGCTCGTAAAAACGAAAGAAGATCGTCATTTTGATTTCTTTCGAGGACGTGTCATGTTCCCTATCCAAAGTGTGTCTGGAAGAGTACTTGGATTTGGAGGGCGTACACTTTTCACCGATAAAAAGATCGCGAAATATTTTAATTCGCCTGAAAGTATCATCTATAACAAAAGTGAGATCCTCTATGGATTGTATTTGTCAAAAGGAGATATTATCAAATATGACAATTGCTTTTTGTGCGAAGGATATACCGATGTGATCAGTATGTATCAGGCGGGAATTCAGAACGTCGTGTCTTCCTCGGGAACATCCCTCACTAAAGATCAGATCAAGCTTGTCCGTCGCTATACACAGAACATCACAATTCTATATGACGGAGACGCTGCCGGCATCAAAGCTTCTTTCCGTGGTATAGACCTCATCCTGGAGGAAGGGATGAATGTAAAAGTGGTTTTATTCCCAGAAGGCGAGGACCCGGATTCATTCTCCAAAAGGGTCAGCACCAGCGAACTGGAAACCTATATAAAGGAGCACACTCAGGATTTCATTTCCTTCAAATCAGACATCCTTCTCAAAGATGGAGAGGTAGATCCGATCAAACGTGCAGAATTGATCAAAGAAGTGGTTCATTCCGTTTCACTCATTCCCGACCAGATCACTCGGACAGTTTATTTGCAAAAGATCGCACAGCAATTCGAAATCAGTGAACAGATCGTATCAAGCGAACTGATGAAACTTCGAAGAAATGTGGTTGCAAAAACTTCAGGGGAGCAAGAGATTCGGGAACTCCCTGTAGAAAATCCGACTGAAACGGTCATTCCGCAGCGCACCTCTTTTCACGAAGAACGCATTTCTGCCAATGAATTTGATCTGATCAGAATCATGGTGAGGTATGGCGCAAGGGTACTGGAAGTTGATCATCTGAATGAAGAAGGAAAAAACGTACGAGCCGAAACAACTGTGATGGAACTTGTTCATCATGAGTTAGATAAGGACGAACTTAATTTTACTACACCACTTTACAATCGTATATACCAACTTTTGTCAGAAGGACTGTCGCAGAACGAATTGTACAGTGCTTCTTATCTGAAAAGACTGGAAGACCAGGAAATCGTTGGATTCGTTTCCGACCTGGAGAGCAGAGACCTGGAATTGAGTGCACAATGGCTCAATAAATACAATATTGTGACCCGTTCGGAAAGTGATCGACTACAGGAATTGGTTCTGAATACCATTTACAGCTTCAAGGCCGCTAAGATCGAAGAACGAATTACCGGTATACGCACAAAACTGGAAAAAGCATCTGAACTGGAGGAAACAGAGCTCATGGATCTGCTCGCAGAACAGATGGCCTATGAACGCATTAAAATTGTACTTTCAGAAAAGTTAGGACGCATAATTATCAGATAACATGTTCAGCTACACGCTTTTTAAATTCGGCCCTTACAATGTATGTTTCTGGAACATTTTTTTCCTGAGTATCATCTTCTTTTTTGCAATGATCTTGCGAAGGGTAATTCACAGATCCCTAAAGATCTATTTGAAAAACGCCAACATTGCAGTGGAAGGGAGAAGAGTTACCTGGCTTAAGCTATTGAGCCAAAGTGTGTATATCCTTGCCTTTTACATCGCTGTTCTCAGTTTTAACATCAATAATGAAAAGGTCACCTTTATTGAATTTTTGAACTATAAGTTTATAGAGATCGGAAAATTCTCTTTAAGCTTTTATCACATCCTCTCGATCATCGCCATCTTCTTTGGTGCACGCATGTTGCTGAATGTGGTCAAATTATACATCAGCCGAAAATTCAGGAAATCAACCAATTTTGATCCGGGGACGGAGTATATCTATGTACAGATTGCACGCTATATCATTTACGTGTTCGCGATTATCACAGCTCTTAAAGCGCTCGACATCGACCTTACCATCTTCCTTACAGGTTCGGCGGCACTTTTAGTCGGAATCGGGCTTGGATTACAGGATGTCTTCAAGGACATGATCTCCGGATTCGTTCTTTTAGTCGAAGGAAATATTCGGGTCGGTGATATCGTCGAAATTTCAAACGGCGGCAAGTCCGAAGGCATTGTAGCAAAGATCCTGAAGATCAACGTTCGGACTACTCAAATTGAAACAAGAGAGGGAAATGTACTGATTATTCCCAATACCAGACTGACTCAGGATTACGTGGAGAACTGGAGTCACGGCTCAGAACTGACGAGATTCAGAATTTTACTTACCGTGGATTACGGCGCTGACACAGAACTGGTTACCCGACTCTTAAAACAGGCAGCACTCGGACATCCTATTGTTCGGAAAACACATCCCGTCGATGTGCGCCTGGCTCATTTTGGAAATAGCGGATTGGAGCTCGAACTGATCTTCTGGGCAGATCAGAAATGGGACATCAATAATTACAAATCAGATATACGATTTGAGATTGATCGTTTATTCAGAGAGTATAAGATACGAATTCCTTACCCGCATACAACAGTTCACTTGACCAATGAACCTAACTCAGCGCAATAGATACTTGTATCGCTGTATCGTGTTTTCCAATCCAAGATAAAGCGCATCAGAAATCAATGCATGACCAATCGATACTTCATCCAAGGATGGTAAACTTTCCTTGAAAAACCGCAAATTATCGAGACTAAGATCATGTCCTGCATTGATCCCAAGTCCACATTCTTTAGCTAGCCAAGCAGCATCTGCATAAGAACGAACAGCCTTCGACGGATCGTAGTTAAATTCCTCCGCATAAGGTCCAGTGTACAACTCAATCCTGTCAACACCTGTTGCCGCAGCCCTTTCAATCCGATGTGCATCCGTATCAATGAAGATGGAACTACGTACTCCCCAAGATTTAAACTGTTCGACGAGATCCTTTAATAATTTAAAATGCTTCACCGTATCCCATCCTGCATTTGAAGTTAACACATGCGGCGGATCAGGTACCAGGGTAGCCTGTGCAGGCCGGATCTCTTCGATGATCTTAAGATAACGTTCGTCCGGATAGCCTTCTATATTGAATTCAGTTTGAACAACCTCTTTTAAATCATACACATCCTTAAGTGTTATATGACGTTCATCAGGACGCGGATGCACGGTTATACCATCAGCACCGAATCGCTCGCAATCGATGGCTACTTGAACCACATTGGGCACATCTCCCCCGCGGGCATTTCTGATCGTCGCAATTTTATTGATGTTTACACTCAGCTTTGTCATAGGAAGGCACAATTTTTGACTAGCCAAAATTAATTAAGATAACGAGTATTTTACTACTTTGGCAGACGAATGAGAGCACTAGAGTTAATAACAGACGAAATCCCACCTCTGAAGCACACTGATACAGGTGAGAAGGCTTTACAATGGATGGATGAGTTCAAGGTATCTCACTTGCCTGTCCTCAAAAACGGAAATTTTGTCGGTTTAATTTCTGAATCTGACATTCTTGACAAATTGGATCTGGAGGAAACACTGGATAAACTTTTCGACCATCTTCCAAGAATTTACGCCTTATCTTCCGCACACATCTATGATGTACTGCATCAGATCTCAGAAAATAAGGTAAGTGTTTTACCCATTCTGGATGAAAAAGAGAGCTATCAAGGTTGCACAACAGTCTATCATTTGTTGACCGTTATTGCCAACACCGGGAGCATCAAAGAGGCTGGAGGAATTATTGTTCTGGAGATGAATATGGTGGACTACTCCATGGCTCAGATTGCACAGATCGTTGAAAGTAACAATGGGAAGATTCTGAGTAGCTATATTATGTCGAGTCCGGATTCCACTAAACTCGAAGTAACCCTCAAGATTAATGATTCTGAATTGACAAGAATCATTCGCACATTTGAACGCTACGATTACACGATTAAAGCATCTTTCCAGAACTCGGAAGAGGAAGATGACATTCGTGAGCGTTACGAATCATTAATGAATTTCCTGAAATTCTAAGCATGAATGTTGCTATTTACGGCCGAAAGCCTACCAAACAGCACTTGGGTGACTATCAAGAAATCATTAACCTGATTGACTCTTTTGGATGGAATGTCATTCTTGAAAAGGAACTTAAACAACAATTGGTTGAACGAATCGGAATCTCTCCGAAAGTAGATGAGTTCGAGTCGCACAGTGATTTTCACAAAGGCATTGATCTTACCTTGAGTATAGGCGGTGACGGAACATTCATTAAAACAGTCAGTTATATCCGTGATTCCGGCGTGCCGATTCTGGGGATCAATACAGGACGATTAGGATTTCTTGCGAATATTTCACGAGAACAAGTGGAATATACGATGAATCAGGTGCGTCAGAAAAAATTTGACTTTCAAAAGCGTTCACTGCTTCGAATTAAAACAGAAGAAGACCTTTTCGGCGACGATAATTTTGCATTGAACGAAGTTACCTTCCACAAAAAGGACACCGCTTCAATGATCACCGTGCATGCTTCACTGGAAGACAAATACCTCAACTCATACTGGGCAGATGGTTTGATCGTGGCCACTCCAACCGGATCCACAGCCTATAATCTGAGCTGTGGTGGACCGATTATCACACCGGGATGTCAAGTACATATTCTTACTCCTATCGCTCCGCACAATCTCAATGTTCGACCGATGGTGGTGCCTGATCACATGCCGATCAAATTGAGCATCGAAGGACGAGATAGAAAATACCTCATCAGCTTGGACGGAAATTCAAAAAGCATCAAACAAGGAGAAGAGGTCATTATTTCCAAAGCAGAATTTATGATCAATGTAGTGAAATTTGAAGACAACAACTTCTTGGATACTATTCGTAATAAAATGCTTTGGGGAATCGATAAACGCAATTAACTTTGGTCAGGTTTTTGCCAAGGCTCAAATCACAAAAAGAAATAACACTATGAAAAACGTAAGCGCTATCCTATTTTCCCTATTAATGGTGGGAACTGCATTCGCTGGAAAAAAAGAAAACACAGATCTTGAACCGGGGATCTATGTGGAATTCACTACTTCAAAAGGCATCATCCTTTGTGTGCTTGAATATCAGAAAACACCCATGACTGTTGGCAACTTTGTTGGATTAGCAGAAGGAAACCTGCATATCATGGATAGTTTGAATTATACCAAGCCTCTTTACAATGGATTGAAATTTCACCGAGTGATCAAAGATTTTATGATTCAAGGTGGAGATCCTGACGGCAATGGTTCAGGTGGACCGAAACATCGTTTTTACGATGAGATTCATCCAGACTTAAAGCATACAGGTCCTGGAATTCTCTCCATGGCGAACGCAGGTCCTGCAACAAACGGAAGTCAGTTCTTTATTACACACAAGGAAACGCCGTGGTTAGATGGAAAACATACCGTTTTTGGACACGTGATCAAAGGCCAGGATATTGTGAATTTAATCGAACAAGGTGATGAAATGACATCTGTCAAGATTATTCGAGTAGGAAAAGAAGCAAAGAACTGGGATGCATCGAAAGCGTTCATGAATGTTTACGGCAAAATCAAAGCTGAAGAAAAAGTCAAAGAGGAAGCCTTTGCAAAAATTGCGGCTATGAGTGAAGATCAGTACCGCACATACCTGTTCGAAGAGGTTAAGAAAAACTTCCCAAATGCCCAGCAAAGTCCTACAGGCTTGGTGTATATTATCGAAAATGCAGGTGAAGAAATGAAGCCTGTCAGCGGTTCAAAAATGACAGTTCATTACCGTGGAACTTTTCGTGCAGATGGCAAGCAATTCGATGCTTCTTATGACCGCGGTCAACCTATGGCTTTTGAATACAAGATCAACCGCATGATCCCTGGTTTTGAAGAGGGGCTTGGTATGGTAGGAAAAGGCGGAAAGGCGAAACTCATCATTCCTTATTACCAAGCATACGGCAAAAATGGTCGTCCGGGAGCAATCCCACCTTATTCAGATTTAGTGTTTGACATTGAAGTGGTAGATCTTCAACCTGCAGAGGTGCATCAGCACACGGAGGGTGATGGACATGAGCACTAGAGGGATTGGAAATTTGATGATTTGCCTCTCGACATTGCTCGAGGTGAAATTTGATGATTCGATGATTCAATGATTCAAATAAATATTCGAATAGCGCAGCGATTGAATATGCGAATTTTCGAATCTCTCTATCAATGATTAAAACACTTGTTCGGCTTTCCCAAACGGAAAGTAAGTGTCGCTCCGAAAAAGGAATACCAATCCTTGGATGAGGCGGTACCTCTTTTTCCAAATCGGGAACCATCCAAACTGCGATTGGATAATGTTGCAGCCAACGGACCATTTTCATCCGAAAGTACGGAAGCATCGACATACCCGTTTCCACCAACATCATCGAGGTAATCGGTGAAGGTTTTACGAATTCCATATTCCAACCCAATGGCGGACCTCTTTCCGATGGCAAACTTCACCCCTACCCCAAGTGGCACGCTCAACTGAGTCAGACTGTAATGACCTTCCGAATTCAAACTACTTCCTTGTCCTTCTGTTCCCAAGGGCTGCAATTCGATCATTTCCCCATTGTATTCCGTTTTCGGATTCATATGAAACAGTGAAACTCCAACCATCACATAGGCCGTTCCTCGGTATTTATCATGACCTAATTGAAAAGGCAAATAACTAAATTCTAAACCTCCACCTAATTCGTAAATGGTAGATTGAAAACTCAAATTCCTATTTTTTAGCAGCGCATCTGAAGCATCTGAATCAGCCGCACCTACATTGCCGTAAAGCAGGGATCCTCTCCAGCATAATCTGCTGTGTACATTGTATCGATACAAAATCCCACCTGCAGGCTTCACGTTGTAAAACGGATTATACGAATTAAGATCTCCCAGGTAATTAGATCCACCAAGGATCAACCCCAATTCAGAACGAGAACGGTGGTTTTGCTGCTGCGCATGTAACTGCAAAGCCAACATGGAAATAAACAGGAGAAAATGCTTCATTTCTTAATTGAAACGCCAATTTAGGAAGATTATTTCGCAAAAAAGAACTCATTTTATTATTTCACTTTTTGTGAATTTTGTAACAACTATAAAACTACTTACCTTTGTCAACCATAAACCTTACTCATGGAACAACAACTATTGCTCCAAATTGCAAATGAATTTGGCACTCCCACCTATGTCTATGATGTGGAGCTCATTGAGAAACAGTACGATAAACTTATCAATGCGTTCGGAAATCATGAAGTAAAACTCCATTATGCACTAAAAGCATTGAACAATATCAATATCCTGAAGGTGCTTAAACAACAAGGAGCCGGACTGGATGCTGTCTCCAATGAGGAAATCCAATTAGGATTAAGAGCAGGATTTACACCAGATCAGATTCTGTTTACGCCTAACTGTGTTTCTTTCGAAGAAATTCAGGAAGCCGTAGAAGTAGGAGTGCATATAAACATTGATAATTTAAGTATTCTCGAGAAGTTCGGACAAGTCTATGGTTCGTCGAAAGCTTGTTGCGTGAGACTGAATCCCCATATCATGGCGGGCGGAAATTCCAATATCTCGGTAGGTCACATCGACAGTAAATTCGGTATTTCGATCCATCAGGTAAAACACATCGAACGCATTGTCAAACACTATGGAATTAGAGTAACAGGATTACACATGCACACAGGAAGCGACATCATTGATGGCGATGTTTTTCTTCGTGGAGCGCAACTTCTTTATGAAGCTGCTACTTATTTCCCGGATCTCGAATTCATGGATTTTGGCAGTGGATTTAAAGTGGCCTACAAGGAAGGAGATATTGTAACGAACATAGAACGTGTTGGTCAGCAGATCTCAGATTCATTTACTGAATTCTGTTCATCCTACGGCAGAAAACTGGAGTTGTGGTTCGAACCGGGAAAATTCCTGGTGAGTGAAGCAGGGAAATTTCTGGTTAAAGTGAATGTGGTGAAGCAAACAACTTCTACTGTTTTTGCAGGTGTAAATAGCGGACAAAATCACCTTATCCGACCTATGTTCTACAATGCCTATCATCACATTGAAAACATTTCGAATCCTTCAGGAGAACCTAAACTCTATTCAGTGGTTGGAAACATTTGCGAAAGCGACACCTTCGGCTATGACCGTATGATTAGTGAGATCCATGTGGGAGATATCCTTGCCATGCATAACGCAGGTGCCTATGGTTTTACGATGAGTAATCAGTACAATGCACGGTTCAGACCTGCGGAGGTGCTAGTAAATGATGGAAAAGCGCATCTTATACGAAAGCGGGAGACCTTTGAAGATCTGGTTCGCAATGAGATTGAACTGGAGGGTTTTTAAATTTAGCTGATCATTTCCGTAGCGATCTTAGCGGACAAAAGACAAAGTGGAATTCCCCCTCCAGGATGCACGCTTCCACCAACGAAATAGAGTCCTTTTACTTTTGAAAAATTGGGGTGACGAAAGAACGCAGCCATGCGATCATTGGAACTTGCACCATAGAGGGCACCTGCATGACTTGAGGTTCGTTGTTCTATCCTCACCGGATCTAAGTAATCTTCTACCTCAATGAGAGATGAAATATCCCTTTTAAGGATGCGGGAGAGTTTTTGTACCACCATTTCACGAATGCGAATTCGGAATTCCTCCCAATTCTGACCACCGTTACTCGGAACATTCACGAGTATGAACCAACTTTCACACCCATTCGGAGCATCTTCAGGGACTAATTTCGAACTGACATGCACATAGACTGTAGGGTCGTCAGAAACCTCTCCTTTGTCGAAAATAGCACTGAACTCTTCCTTATAATTCTCAGAAAAGAAAATATTGTGAAGATCAAGTTCCGGAAAAGAATCCTTCATTCCCCAATAAAAAATCATCGCTGAACTGGAAGGCTCCTGTTCCATCGTTTTTTTTGGTGCTTTGACCCTACTCAGTAAATGTTTGTATGCCGGTTTCACATCCGAATTACAGACTACCGTGTCTGCGAGATGATCAACACCATTGACCTTGACTCCAGCAACCTTTTTTCCGGTGATTATAATTTCATTCACCTTCGAATCAAAGTGAAAACGCACCCCCAGTTCTTCTGCTAAATTGACCAAAGACTTCGTAATACCATGCATTCCTTCCGTTGGAAAAAAGGTTCCTATTCCATGTTCGAGATGGGGAATGATGTTTAGAATTCCCGGCGCTTTGTATGGATCGGAACCATTATAGGTAGCGTAGCGGTCAAAGATCTGAACGAGTTTTGGATGATTTAGTCCTTTTTCATTCGCCTTGTGCATGGTCGTGAAGATCTGCAAATTCGGAATGGCTGCCACTGTTGCGAGAATTTCCTTACTTAGAAAGGTACTTGTTTGGTGTAATGATCTTTCAAGGAAGGTGGTTCTGGTCTTTTCAAAGATGTATCTGCTTCTTTCCAGATGATTTTTAAGTGGCGTCGAATCAATTTCAAGGATGCGTTCTACATCTTGAAGCAATTTGTCCTGATCGGAAGAAAAGGGTAAAAACGTGCCGTCCTCAAAGAAATAATGGCATGCCGTTTTTGAAGTGTAATAATTGAAATAGTTGCGTGGATCCTTGTTTGCCAGAACAAAGAGTTCATCAACCAAATCAGGCAATGTAAATAGCGACGGGCCTGCATCAAAACGATACGGTCCGAGGTTAAAAGCAGTTAATTTTCCTCCGGGATAACTATTCGATTCGAATACAGACACTTTGTATCCCTTGACTGCAAGTCGTATGGAAGAGGCAATGCCTGCAATGCCTGCACCGATCACAATCGCCTTTCGCTGATGATTCACTTGAGTTCCTTTTTAGGAATAAAAATTAAAATGGAAAAAGGTTCGCTGGCAACTTATTTCAAGTGCTCCATATAGCGAACGAGGTTCATGTTTTCCAGAAGATTATCAGCACCAATAAAAAGCGCTCTTTTACACTTGTTGCGCTCCACCCACAAATCCAAATTGGAAATACCAACCATGAGTGTGCCATTGATGTCGATTTTATGTACCGGCTTCTGTTTGTGATCAAACATATCCCGAATTTCTGAAATCTCCTTATCAAGCGTTTGATTCTGAGTAAAAATAACAAGGCCATCTACTCCTTCTTCAGGATGCTCCTTCTTGTCATCGAAATCTTCTACCTCATAACCATTTTCAGTTGCCCAGGTATTGAGAACAACCGAGAATTTTGAATTTGTGCGAAGTAAGATCTTGTTGAGTTTCATGTATGAAAAGGTAGTCCTTTGAGTTTGTAAAAATAAGTATTTAGTTCGATCAGCCGCTCATCAATGTGCGTTATATCCCAGAATTTTCAGGTAATCTTCAGCCGTTTGTTCCTCACTAAAAAGGGTTGTTTGTAGTTTACCGTCTTCATCCCGTTGAATTAGAATATGTTTTGGTTCCGGGATAAGGCAATGCTTCAAACCTCCAAACCCTCCGATCGTTTCCTGATAAGCCCCTGTATTAAAGAAACCGAGATACAGTGGATTGTTCTTTTCGAATTTCGGAAGGTAGATCGCGTTGGAGTGCTGCTCTGAGTTGTAATAATCATCGCTGTCACAAGTCAACCCACCAAGCAACACGCGTTCGTAATCATCATTCCAACGGTTAACAGGTAACATGATAAATCGTTGGTTGATCGCCCAGGTATCAGGTAGGTTTGTCATGAAAGAAGAATCGATCATGTTCCATTTCTCTCTGTCGTTTTGTTGCTTCTGATGTAATACGGAGAAGATGGCACCTCCACTTTCACCCACAGTAAACGAACCAAATTCCGTGAAAATATTCGGCTCAGGTATATTATTCTCTGTACATACACGCTGCACCTGTGTAAGGATTTCCCGCACCATGTAAGCATAGTCGAAATCAAAGGCCAAAGATTTCTTAATTGGAAAACCGCCGCCTATGTTCAAAGAATCCAATGATGGACAGATCTTCTTGAGGTCGCTGTAGATACGAAGACACTTGGTCAATTCGTTCCAATAATAGGCTGTATCGTTGATCCCTGTGTTAATGAAGAAGTGCAACATTTTCACCTCCACGCGTGGATTATCCATCAACATGGCTTTATAGAACGGCACAATCTCTCGGTAGCGAATACCCAGTCTGGATGTATAAAACTCGAATTTAGGTTCTTCCTCTGAAGCAATTCGAATTCCGATCTTAATGTCCTTTTCTGTTTTGGATAAAATATCTGTCAATTCCTGTGTGTTATCTACCACGGGAACCACGTTCAGATTACCTTCATTAATCAGTGTTGCAATGTTATCAATGTACTGCTGAGGTTTGTACCCGTTACAGATCACATATTTGCCTGCTGTTAATTTTCCAGAATGATATAGGTTGCGAACGATGTCAATATCAAAGGCTGAGGATGTCTCAATGTGCACATCATTCTTCAGTACTTCATCCAAAACAAAAGAGAAGTGATT
>CAIYQV010000322.1 GCA_903928365.1 uncultured Flavobacteriia bacterium | reverse complement strand
GTATAATGCGATCTATTCTCCATCACTTGACACATTGAAGAAAATATCAGCAGATGTCATTGACTCTTCGTCCTATTCAGAATACGAGCCCTTTTTGTGTTTTGGCGATGGACAACAAAAGCTTCAGGAAATATGGGCAGGTAGGCCTATTGAATTTGACGAAGAAATTCATTCCTCTGCCAAAGGACAGGTAGCGGAAGCGTTTCGAAGATTTAACACTTCACAATTTGAAGATGTGGCATATTTCGAACCGTTCTATCTGAAGGATTTCGTCACGAAATAATCAAAGCTTGACTAACTTCCTTTCTTCCTTGATTCCATCTTCGGAAAGGAATTGAACAATATAAATTCCTCGTTTTAGAGAGGTGATATTGAGTATGGTTGCATTTTGATCATCGATTTCGCCTTGCATTTGCAATCTGCCATTGAGGTCTACAATTCGGAAGTTGAAGTTTGAATTCTGCATCAACCCGCTTCCCTGTATAGTGACAGATTCCGTTGAAGGATTAGGAAACAGATTAAAGTGTGTTGAGATCTCTGTTTCGCTGATTCCAAGACCGTGTTCTTCAAAGTAAGCGTTGAATGATACATTGAACAGATCAAGCGTGTCGAGAAAAACCGGATCCAGACCATTCGTAATAAGTGGGTTGGGTCCCCAATAGGAGAATTGATACCCAGGGTTTGCGATGGCCTCTATTTTAACAGGCACACCGTTAAAGTAATAGCCTTGCCATGGATAGGTGTCTGGTTCGATAGTACTTATATGAATCTTTCCTGCTCCCTCCGGATGAACGTCCAATTGTAGATTTACAATGTTAGGAAGCGAGAAATTATTTTTAATATGTTGTCTTACAAATGTTGAGCGCGAACTCAGTTCGTTACGGAATACTAAATGGTTATTATAGAAGTCGGTCATTTGTTGCGATACATTCGAAGGGTCTCCCCAGCGCGTGTATTCGTTCTGCATCTCGACAACTGTCTGATCAAAGAAAAATTGCTCCAATGGTAAGATTCGGTCAAGGCGGTATTCGGTATTCATCACATCCGCAAAACGATTAATGAAATAGTCATGAAAACGTTTATTCTGAATACTCTTTAACCAAACATTGATAAACGGATTATCAGGGCTTTGTCCCAGCATGTAGGCAATGTGATCATCTTGTGCGCTGGTCCAGCCATTGGGCTGTAGACACAATTCCATGTCGATCGTGCAGAAACGGTAACGGTTACCTGTCTTATTGGAACGCATGATTTTGATATTATTCCCCGGCCAGTCTTGATTGCCCATCCATGATTCTGCGATAATGTAGTCGGCATAATATTCCATATCGAAGATCTGATCTGCAAGATCCCAATAATTCATCGATTGCTCATTGAGCTGATAAAATTGAATATATCGATCAATAAATGTCTGCACAGGGGCTCCGTGCAGGGAACGAAGAGCAAAACCTTGCCAGGCACTCAAAGAGAGTATATCCAGTGAATCCGGATCCGCTCCATCATGTACTTCGAAGAATTCAGCATCGATTTTTTCTCGCAATTCATACAAGCCGAAATATCCCCCATTGAGATAAACACTTACGGGACGCCATGCAGAGTAGTAATTTTTTGTCGTTCCCGACATGGCCTGATTCTGAAAAGCATCTTTATATGGAAATACCAGGTACTGATTACTTCCATTGCGTAAATAGAAATTGCTGTATTTGTTTCTGTGCGTTCGAAACGGAATGATGGAGTCATGAATCGGCCCTTCACCAAGGACACTGTTGTCAAACTCAAGTCGAAATGAGTGTTGGGGTTGATAACGACTGCCGCCCCATCCTCCATCAATTTGCATACCTGCTCGCGTGCTGTGGAGTAGCACTTCATTTGAATCCAGGTAGGCTACTTGCGTCTGTCTTTGCCAATCACGATCCCAGTGATCAAAGATCCCGTTATCACCGTAAAGTCCCGCAGGATCTGTGGCGATGCTTATGATCGGCGTGACGTGATCAACCCCAAGTAGATACGAACCGGCTGCGGACTCACTAGGGAGGATACCTGGTGCAAATGTCCTGGCTTTAATCACTGAGGAGAGGAACACAGGGATGGGTGTTCCGGTGTAAAGAGTTGAAGTTGTGGTTGGTTCCGTTCCGTCAAGCGTATATCGAATCTCAGAATCACCACCGTTTGGATTATCGATCGTGACTGAAACAGTAGTATTGTAGATGCCCGATGGTGGAGAAAGTACAGGGTCCAATAAGAAATTATCAAAAGTTTCTGAATTGTTGTTTGTTGCACCGGGCGTTGGCTCCCCAAAAAGTACGCACGAAGATGTGCCATCCGGATACCTGCCTCGACTCACATCAGCAGATCTGCAATCAACGTAAAGGCTGTTTATTAAATCACCGGAAGGATTCGAAAGATATACGAATTCACCTGATCCTGAAAGGGTGAAATTGGTATGTTGGGCATTGTTAGGGTCAACAGTTTCATAGGTATTTGATAGATCTGTCAAGCTCACTAAACACATATCGACAGAGATGTAGTCATAGTTCGTGCTTGGTTCGGTACTGGCTACATCAAATGCAAAAGAGGAGATGGGGCCTGCACTCAAGCCCGCTGCAGAAAGTTCGGATGCAAGCACGAGGATCTGATGTCGAGCCCCCCAATACCAGTTCCCATAAGGTGCAGGATAATCAGTCGGACTATTCTGAATAGTACCAGTTCCAATGGTCTGACCATTGATCTGAAGATTTGGTCGTTGATTTACAGGATTGTTATAAGTATGTGAGCAAGCAGCATCACCACCATCCTGAAAAGAAAAGGCAGTAGAAACGAATGGAGTAGCTGATTGATTAAAGACGGAATTGACAGTGTAACCGGTAGAACTGTAAGAGCAGATGTTGATCAGTAAATTCGAGATTCCATCCCAAATGAGCGAATTATCAAGTGGATGCGTATTCCATCCGACAATAGGATTAAAGTTGGCTGCAGTCAGAACATGAGTGAATCCGGATACAGGTTTGCGGTCTTTACCGCTGCAAAATACCGTACTGAATTCTCCCGGGGGCAATTTGATATTAGGAAATGACCATTTCCCTAAGTCATCAACATCATCGGATAACCTGAAATTCAGTAAAAAAGCCGTGTCCGCTCCAGCATTGTGAATCTCAACCCAGTCAGGATAATCTCCATTTTCATCAGAAATGGTCAAATAATTCCTGTTGCTCCCTTCGTTTAGGCTTAGTTGAGCAAATGTGAAATGAACGAATCCATTGATGAAAAACAGCAGAAAAACAGCAGAAAACTTCATTTAATAAACGAGCTAAGGTTTGAGACAAATTCAACGCTACGTTCGAAATAATCGTGCGTCTGGCCTTTCAAAGTTAAAAACGTACTTTTCTTGTTCAGTAATTTAGATAAGGCATTGGAACATTCATATGGGATCATCTGGTCTTTATCTCCATGTACCAAAAGGATAGGCGTGTTCTGGATCTTTCTTACAAATTTGTCTGTTTCGAAACGGTATTTTAATAACTGAGAAGGAATCCAGGGATAATTTCGTTTAGTCATGTCTACAAGCGAATAGTAGGGTGCAATCAGAACAAGTCTTGATGGAGAAAATTCGGATGTGATCATTGCGGCTGAAGCAGTTCCCAAAGAATAACCAACCACAACAATGCTGTCCTTTGCATAGCACACTGAGATCTTTTTATAAGCTGATTTTACATCTTCGAAAAAAGTTGCTTCGTCTGAAGGTGTACCCTGGCTTTTTCCAAAACTTCTGTAATCCATGCAAAAGAAATCAAACCCCAGAGATGTGTAGAGTTGAGCAGCTTCTTTCTGATCGAGCAGGTTTCCTGTGTTTCCATGAAGGTAGAAAACAAGCTTACCATTTCGCTTGTTAGCAGAAGGTTGGCAAAGTAGTGCTGATAGATTGCTTCCGTCTTTGGTCTTAATACTGATTTCAGTGGTCCCCGGAATTAATTCAATCTTTACCGATGGGTCAATTCGATGGGGGTGAAAAATAAAGCTCTCTTGAAAAAAATACATGTATGCACAAGCGCAAGCATATAGAAAGCCCGCAAGGAGTAATGTCCGCAAAAAGAACCGTTTCATGAATTCAGACACGTTTAGGTTCCTAAAGGTAAAAAACTATCCTTCTTGTAATGTCACTTCCCTTAAAGTTTTAAGGAATTCATTTTCGGTTCCCTCTGTTATGGCTTGTAAGAATGCAGTTCCTACAATACCTCCGTCGCACTCAAGATAAGCTGATGCCAAGTCACGATTGTTGCGTATGCCAAAACCAAGAAAAAGAGGTGTTTCGCCGCATAGGACTCGGATATCTGCATACCGTGATTGATTGCTAATGAATTGAATATCAGATCCTGTTGTGGCATGCTGACTTACAAGGTAAACAAATCCGTTTCTGCTATTCTCAGAAACCATTTTTATAAAAGAATCCTCGCTTTTTGGGGTGATTAATGGAATGAATGTTACATCATATTTTTGAAATTCTTCTTGATAGGATCGCATGTATATTTCGAAAGGTAAATCGGGTATGATAACACCTTTGATCCCACAGACAGAAGCTTCCTTCAAAAAGCGCTGAATTCCGAATTGCAAAATGGGATTGAAATATCCCATTAAAACAAGGGGTACATGTATGTTGGATTTGGTTTCTTTTAACTGTTCGAAAAGAACTTCCAGGTTCATGCCATTACGAATAGCCTGCTGACTGCTTTGCTGAATCACAGGACCATCAGCTAATGGGTCTGAGAATGGAATGCCGATCTCAATAAAATCTACCCCATTCCTTTGCAATAGATTCAACTGCTCAGGTAAACTGTTCAACTCGGGGTATCCTGCAGTAATAAAGATGCTGAGTTGCTTGTCTTGTTTTTTAAATGGATTCATGGTTCTTCGTAAAATATTCCAAATAGGTCTGCATGTCTTTGTCTCCTCTTCCGGACAAATTGATCACAATCACCTCATTTGGTTGGATCGTAAGTTTTTCTAATACAGCCAGTGCATGCGCTGACTCAAGGGCAGGAATGACCCCCTCATTTCTGCTTAATTCAAATGCGGCTCTCAGTGCTTCGTCATCGGTGATAGGACAAGCCTTGGTTCTTCCGCTTCGAATGGTATGTGCATGTAACGGTCCTATTCCGGGATAGTCTAGGCCAGCAGAAATGGAGTGAGGTTCGATGATCTGTCCATCCCGATCTTGCATGAGTAAGGTGAGACTACCATGAATAACTCCGTCGCTTCCTAAAATGGATGTGGCCGCGGACAAACCGCTATAGACTCCTTCACCTGCAGCTTCAACGGCGATAAGTTCTACTTCCTCATCCTCGTAAAATTCGTAAAAAGCGCCAGCTGCATTGCTTCCTCCTCCAACGCATGCGATGACCCTGTGAGGAAGTTCTTTGCCTGTAGCATGGGTCAATTGGACTTTGATCTCCTTTGAAATGACGGATTGGAAATGAGCGACCATTTCCGGATAGGGATGAGGTCCGACCACACTACCAATGAGGTAATAGGAATCCGGATGATTGATCCAGTGTCGAATCGCTTCATTCGTGGCGTCCTTCAATGTTTTACTTCCGCTCGTGGCTGGAATAACGGTGGCTCCAAGCATTCGCATTCGCTGCACATTGGGATACTGCCGTTCAATATCTTTTTCACCCATGAATACGACACATTTCAAACCAGTAAGTGCACAAACGGTTGCTGTTGCTACTCCGTGTTGACCGGCTCCGGTTTCAGCGAGAATGGTTGTCTTTCCCATGCGCTTCGCGAGCAATATCTGTCCAATTGTATTGTTGATCTTGTGTGAACCGGTGTGATTCAGATCCTCCCTTTTTAAATAGATGTTAGCCTGAAATCTATTGCTCAAATGGGTGGACTTATACAAGGGGGAAGGACGTCCCACATAATCTTTCAGGAGTTGCTCGAATTCCAGAATAAAGGAAGGGTCCTCCTTGAAATAACTGAAAGCCGCTGAGAGTTCTTGAACAGGTATTTTTAACAGTTCGGGAATAAATGCACCCCCATATTCGCCATAAAATCCCAGTTTATCTGGTTTGTATGAAGTTTTCATAGGATAATTCTTTTTTAAATTGTTGAATAAGTTTGATGTCTTTGACGCCGGGATTAACTTCAAATCGGCTATTGATGTCTATTCCGTGAAATTTAGGATGTTGGAAATGACGCAGCTCTTCAAGGCTTTCAGGATCGATGCCGCCACTTAGTAGGAAGGGGACATCGCCTCGATAGTCTTTTAAAAGTTCCCAGTCGAAGCGCATTCCTGAGCCCCCATAATTTGGCGTGTGTGTATCAAAGAGAAAAAGATCACAATAGGGTTCGAATGTGCCCAGTTCAGCATGGTCCATACGGTCTTGAATACGAAAGGCTTTGATGATTTTAGTATGTGTTCGCAGCGCGCAGCACAATTCGGGCTCCTCGTCCCCATGCAATTGAACGTAATCGAGGCGAAACGCAATGACTTTATCCAAGATCTCATCAAATGTTGCATTGACAAATACCCCAACTTTATGAGCGTTTTGCAGATCAAACGATGCATTTCGAACAGATCTTGGTGATGGCTCGTAAAAAATAAATCCGATAAGGTCGGCAATACCTTTTTGATCGAGTTCTTCGATTTGAGATCCTTGAGTCATGCCGCATACTTTCAATAACATACCTCTGAGTTTAATGATTGAATGAAAGAGGAAGGTTGTTCACTTCGGAGAATACTTTCTCCGATCAACGCACCATGGAAACCTGCTTTTTGCAACAGCTCTATTTCGTTACGGGTTTTGATGCCACTTTCACTAATGCATACCTTGTTTTTAGGTAGATACGGAAGAAGCTCCAGACTTCGTGAAATATCGGTTCGTTGTGCTTTCAGGTCCCGGTTGTTAATCCCGATCACGTCTACGAAGTCATTCAATTTGTGCAGTTCTGATACATGATGTAACTCCAAAAGCACCTCCATTCCAATGCTTTGGGCGATGATCGTGAAATGGAGGATTTCTTCTTTTGATAGTGCCTCTGAGATCAATAATATGGCATCTGCACCGAAGGCTTTAGACTCAAAGATCTGAAGCTCATCAATAATAAATTCCTTCCTGAGAACAGGAATGGAACTGCATTCAGCCGTTTTTTTGAGATCTTCTATGCTTCCTCCAAAATAGGGCTTGTCGGTGAGACAGGAGATTGCCGCCGCCCCGGAACGTTCATAGGATCCAACAAGATCTGAGACGAGTAAATCCGCAGCAATGTCACCGCCACTTGGCGATTTTCGTTTTATTTCCGCAATAATGCCAAAATGCTTTTCATTAAGAGCTTGACTGAGTGAACGGGTTGTCCGTGAATAAAATGTTTCTTGCTGAAGCATGTGGAGTGTTGTTGAACGCTTTAATTGTTCTACCTCTTTCTGTTTCTGTTCGAGAATTTCCTGAAGGATATTTTTCATATTAATTGAGTTTAAAATGTTTGGCCGTGTGACCTTTTCGAATGAAATCAATGGTGTCCCGAAAGAGTAATAACCTGTCGGTGTTTGGTGCATAGAGTAAGCGTGCCTCGGTGACATTGGCAGCGATAACATTTGTCTGTTCCTCCGAACCGTTCCCAATCAGAATATCGCGAATCAATCGCGCATTTGATTCAGGGGTGTCAGCGGCTTTTAGCTTGTTAGGATGAATCGGTTTTAATTGGTAATTGGCGGGTTGTAAAAGCCGGTCTTCTCGAGTCCCGATAGATCGTGTTGCATCACTCAGTGTGAGTTCGTCATAACCACTCATTCCATGAAAAACTGTGAATTCTTTTCGTTCGGATTTCAAAACATGCGCATAGGTTCGTGCCAGATCCAATGAAAATGTACCTGTTAACTGGTATGCAGGTTGAACAGGATTCACCAAAGGTCCCAAGGCGTTGAATATGGTTCGAACACCAAGTTTCTCTCTCAATGGACCCAATTTCTTCAACGTTGGGTGAAAAAGAGGCGCGTGTAAAAAACAGAAATTGTTCTTTTTTAAGTCTTTTTCAAGTTGAGCCGCGTCTGAAGTCAATTGAAACCCCAGCGCTTCAACAACCGTCGACGAACCGCAGCCGGAGGATACACCGTAATTCCCATGTTTAATGACGTTGTAGCCAAGTGCCGCCATAACGAAAGAAGAGGTTGTGGAAATGTTGAACGTATTCTTACCATCCCCACCTGTTCCGCAAAGATCGATCGCTTTTTCACCATCCAGATAAGGAGAAATACTCCTTTTTAGAAGTGCGGAACGAAACCCACGTATCTCTGAGAGTTTTTCACCCCGCAGTTGCAAAGCCGTCAGGATACCGGCAAGTTGGAATTCATTGTAGGATGGGTGTTCGATCATGGCAATGATGTGCTCGCAATCATCTTCGCTCAGGATCTGATTTTTCAAAATGTTAGATAAAAATGTTTTCATGAGTGTAATATGTTGAATTGGACATTTGTGGTTGGACAAAAAAGGTTAACCAGTTGTTGATCATAGTTCTGCCTTGTGGTGTAAGGATGCTTTCAGGGTGAAATTGAAGTCCGGTAATTGGCAGAGCATGATGTCTGAAGGACATCACTTCACCTTTGGGTCCCTCACTCGTTTTGATGAGTTCATTCGGCAGATTTTCTATGACCCAACTATGGTAGCGGCCCACCTGCAGTGACGTTTCCATTCCTTTGAAAATGGGATCATCGTCCAATATTGTCATTTGGCTTGATCTTCCATGAATGATTTCGGAGGCGGGCTTCAGTTCTGCTCCGAAAAAGCTTCCTAATGCCTGATGACCCAGACAAATACCCAACATAGGTTTCGTAAGGTGAAATAGGTCGATGATTTTGAGTAAATCACCTGCTTCTTTCGGGATTCCGGGTCCAGGTGAAAGAATGATCCCGTCGCACGCTTCTATAAGATGCATTTGGATTTGATCGTTTCGCATGACCTGTACATCGCAACCGCTTTCTTTCAGATAGCGTACAATATTGTAGACGAAGGAATCGTAATTGTCAATAACTGTAAGTTTCATTGTTTTGATAGATTTCAGAAGTGAGTTGAATGGCGTTACGAACTGCTCGCAGTTTATGCTGTACTTCATCGTATTCGCCTTGTGAACTGGAGTCCAAGACTACTCCGGCCCCTGCGCGGTAATGCAAGGTTCCGTTCAGAGCCAGGATACTTCGTATGACAATGGCCATATTCATGGATGATCCAGGTTGGAAAAAACCAACGGCACCGCCATAATAGTCACGGGTATCTTTTTCATAAGCGGCAATGAGCTCCAATGCTTTCGGTTTGGGAGCTCCTGAAAGTGTTCCTGCAGGGAACGTTTCATTGAACAGATCCAATTCTGAATGAGGCTCGATCTTTCCTGTAACTTTTGAAACAAGGTGGAAGACGTGTGAAAAGCGTTGCAATTCTCGAAAGACCTCTACTTTTACATGCGTTGCCCTGCGACTGAGGTCATTTCTGGCAAGATCCACGAGCATCGTATGCTCTGAAAGTTCCTTTTCATTGTTGAGCAATTCCTGAATGGCTATCTGATCTTCCTGATCGTTACCATTTCGTCTTACTGTTCCTGCGATGGGATGGATTTCTGCAGAATTATTGGTTATCAGTAATTGCGCTTCCGGTGAACTTCCCATTAAACGATAGTTTTCGAAGTCAAAATAGAACAGGTAGGGTGATGGATTCAGTTGCCTTAATTTCCTGTACACTTGAAAGTCATCTCCAAAATAATCCTGTTGATATCCGTTCGACAAGACCAATTGGAAGACATCTCCTCGTTCACAGTGATGGATACCTTTATCTATCATCGATTTAAATGAGGTTTCGTCCGTTTCCGTTCGTTCTTCGCCCATCAGATGAAAAGGAAGTTCGGAAGCGTTCCCCGTGAAAAGTAGTTCGTGTATCTCTTCGTCTGACAGGCGCTCATCGGCATCCAAATGATTCTTGAGTAAAAAGCCTTCATCATTGAAATGGTCTAGAACAAGGATATATTTGAAGAGAAACAGATGCACATCCGGAAGTTCCAGAGAAGAATCTTTTTTGGGGAGATGTAATTCGGAGTAGTTCACAAATTCAAATCCGAAACGCCCAAAAAAACCATTGACAGATTGAGTATCCTCGAATTCAAATTGATGAAGTAGGTGTTTTAGTTGCTCATAAACAGAGCTCGATTCGGATACATTCAGATTCAGGTCATTATAAATGGAATTGATTTCCATTTGCCCGTTTTGAATAGTGATCTCCACCAGTGGATCAAGACCAATGACAGATTTGCTGTCCGATCGATCGTGGTAATCATTGCTTTCGAGTAGGCAGGGCATACGATGCTTGTCGCGCAGCCTGGAATAAAGACTTACCGGAGTATACTGATCCGCATTGAAGCGGAAATTCTTTGTAAAAATGTACATAATTTGGAATGAATGGAAAACAAAAACGGCTTGTCAGATGTGACAAGCCGTTCGAAAAATATTAGAAGAACATACTATTGCCAGTCACACCATCGAAATGTTGTGTGCCACCACCAATTTGTATATTGTGTTTTCATTTTCACTACACAAATTTTTTAAATAAAATTTCACTTACACAACAAAACATGTGAAATTATTTTTCTGACTAAAGACAATCATTTGTAATTTTGTCCCATGATGATGAACCAAATTTGCACATGGAATTGGCAACTGATAGAATGATCGGAGCCCTGTTTGTGCATGTAAAATAACAGTAGAGTCTCCATATGGGACTCTTTTTTTTTGATATAAATGAAGCTAAAAGAACAAATCCAAAAAACACCCAAACCATTTGTTATAGCGGGTCCATGTAGTGCTGAGAGTGAAGAACAGGTATATGAAACTTGTCGTACAATCGCGGAAAATGGATCTACTCAGGTATTGCGTGCCGGTATATGGAAACCTCGTACACGACCTGACTCATTTGAAGGAGTCGGGGCAATTGGCTTGCCTTGGCTCGTTGAGACAGGACAAAAGGTAGGATTACCCGTAGCAGTGGAAGTAGCAAATAGAGAACACGTTGAACTCGCTTTAAAAGCAGGAGTTGACATTCTTTGGATAGGAGCCCGAACTACCGTCAATCCATTTGCTGTTCAGGAAATTGCCGATGTGTTGAAAGGTGTAGATATTCCAGTCATGGTGAAAAACCCAATCAACCCCGATCTGGAACTTTGGATTGGAGCCTTTGAACGCCTGGAAAAAGTGGGGATTTCTGACTTGTGTGCAATTCATCGTGGATTCTCTGTGTATAAACATCCAAAGTATCGTAATGTACCGAAATGGGAGATTCCCATTGCGTTAAGGGAGCGACTTCCAAATCTCCCAATTATCTGTGATCCAAGTCATATTTCAGGAAAAAGCGAATTGATTCAGGAGGTTTCACAAAAAGCCCTTGATTTGAATTTTGACGGATTGATGATCGAGACACACCGGGAACCTGCCGTTGCCTGGTCGGACGCACGCCAACAGGTCACACCAAAGGAACTGAAATCTATTCTGTCTGAACTCATTTTGCGTACTACGGTAGTGAGTGATATTGCCGAATTTCCTTTGAACGAACTACGTGATAAAATTAACCAGTTGGATGATCAGCTTTTCGATCTGTTAACAAGTAGAATGCGCTTGAGTGAGGAGGTTGGAGAATTGAAACGCGAGCATAACATTACCATTTTGCAGCAGGAATATTGGATGGAGCAGATCGCTTCCCGATTAACCAAAGGACCTGAAATGCAACTGTCGGCGGTCTTTATCAGGCAATTGATGGATGCAATTCACCAAGAATCAATCCGACATCAGGTGAAGGTGATGAACATGAAAAAGGACTGAAATTTTGTAACTTATGTGTACCAAAACGTTCTCTAAAACTAAACTACAAATTATGAGAATAAGCCTGTTTTACTTCATGCTGATGTTAACGGTTTTACTTCTTCCTTCGACAGTGGAGAAAAGACCTCTGAAAATGAAAAATGTTTTGACATCTTCGTTCAAGTATATTCCAAGTGGAACGATATTAATGAATGGAGATACTGTTTCTGTTCAGGCATTTTATATTCTTGATAAAGAAGTGACCAACAAGGATTACCGGGAGTTTCTGCAAGACCTTAAAAATAAAGGCGAATTAAGTACACTGAAAATGGCTGAGATAGATAGTGTTAAATGGAATATGGGATCAGGGGATAACGGAGCATATGTCAAATACTATCATTCTCATCCTGCATACGATGAGTATCCTGTTGTAAATGTGTCTCATGAAGCGGCCATAGGCTATTGTAAATGGCTTTGTAAAAAGTTTGATGAAAAATATGCAACCAAAGGTAAATTCCTTTTTCGTCTGATGGAAAAGGCAGAATATATCCGAGCATGTAGGGGAGATTCTGATGCAACCTATGCATGGGGTTCACATTTCCTACAAAATTCAAAAGGTCAGCCCATGTGCAATTTTACGAGGCTTAGTGCAGAGCATATTCACCGCAATTCCGAAAAGAAAACGTATGAAATAAAGGTGAATCAATATGCTCACTCCATGATTACGGGAGTGGATGTATTGGCCACCTCGAAGTCTTATTGGCCAAATATGTTTAAAGTATATAACCTCAATGGGAATGCAGCTGAAATGATTGCTCAGAAAGGAATTGCTATGGGCGGATCTTGGCAAGACCCCGGTTACGATGTTCGTGTTGAATCTGAACGAACATACGAAGGCCCGAATCCATTAACGGGATTTCGAGTCGTCATTACTTCTGTTGATAACTGGGCAGTTGAAAATTAAAGTAAACTTAGAAGGCTTCGTAACTTTGGAAAAACTTTCGTTATGACCCTAAAAGAAACGATCGGAGCGGTAGAAGAATTTCACAATTCCTTTGGAATACCGAACAATTACAAACCTACGGCTGAACTGACTGAGTCAGATATTTTGTTGCGCTACAAACTCATGCGAGAAGAAAATGAGGAATACCTGGAAGCTGCCCAAAATGGCGATCTGGTGGAAGTAGCAGATGCGCTGGGCGATATGCTTTACATTCTTTGCGGCACCATACTGAAACATGGGTTACAAGATAAAATGGCAGAGGTTTTCCAGGAGATTCAGCGTTCAAACATGAGTAAATTGGATGCCGATGGTAAACCCATCTACCGTGAAGATGGAAAAGTCCTGAAATCAGAATTGTATTTCAAACCGGACATTCGTTCCATTTTGGAAAAGGAGTAAGAAATGTTTCCTTTCAATATCCGGGTCTACGGAATTCTTATTAACGAATTGGGGCAGGTCTTGCTCTCCGATGAATGCCGAAATGGGTACGCATTCACCAAGTTCCCAGGTGGAGGATTAGAGTTTGGTGAGGGTTTTAAAGAAGCTTTAAAGCGTGAATTTCAGGAGGAACTTGATCTGGAAATAGAGGCGGGGGAGCTCTTTTACTTTAACGAGTTCCATCAACCATCAGCTTTTGATGCCAGACATCAGGTGCATTCTTTCTATTATTATGTGCATACATCTGATTGGAGGGCTGTCCTCACCGGTGATCATATAGTTCCACTTTCCGAAGAAGGAGAGAAAAATCGATGGATCGATGTGGATGAATTGAAAGAAGAAATTTTTACTTTTCCTATAGACAAGTTAGTTGCGGAAAAATTGCGAAAAAGAGTTTAATACATCGTATCCGATATCCGCTGACAAAGCATACTGTGAATGCGTTTATTCAGTTCCGTTTGGTGAAGGAGATAGAATTCTAATTCGGATGACGTAAGCATTCCACTGATCATGCCGATCAACTGATTTTTGAGTCCTGTTTGACCATTCACAAAATCTCTCATCTTTTTCTCGAATACCAGTCTCGGACCTTTATTCTGATAGATGCTCATAGCCAGGGGGTGTGATTTG
>CAIYQV010000321.1 GCA_903928365.1 uncultured Flavobacteriia bacterium | reverse complement strand
GTTCTGTTCGTATCAAGGTAATATTTATAGGAACCTGGGGCCAATGCACGAGCCCTCCATCCCCTATTGTCATTTGCGCCACCAGCGAAGAACGCATAATCGTAAGGCAAAGATGTTTTTGTGTTCCCATGTGGAATTCCTGCTCCCAATTGCATACGACCATTTAAACTTTTCTTTTTACCCAAAGGATACGAACAAATAAGTTCGTTATCCAGGCGTGTAAACTGAGAATAGGCCACGCCAAAAATACTTCGTTGTCCATTAGCCAAGGTATCCTGATAACTTTTGAAAATCGACAATACGTTACCCGCGGGATCCAGCGTTGAATTCAAATAAAAATTGAACAGTCCTTTCGTTGCACTTTCCTTGTTATTGTACTCAAAGGAAAATTTCAGGTCTTCCCAAACAAACTGATTGCTGTAAGCATTTCTTAGGAACAGATCATTCAGCTGATTCAATTTATCCGTAAAATCCTGTGATTTATCAATATTGACAAATTTTATCACGGACATTCCCGGTAGACCTACTTGAAAAATTTGCGTTTTGCCGACGTAGAACTTCCAGCTGTAATTCAACTGAAAAATATGCCTTGTAAAGTCAGTTCGCTTTTGAAAATTATATGCGGTTGACACAACAGTTCTTGGTCTGTGTCGTTTGGAAAGGGTCGTTGCACTTGTTGGAAATAAACCAGGGAGATCATACTTGAGTGTTGGCCCGATCTCAAAGGTATTGAAACTTCTTCCTGCTTTCAGGATTTTCTCTCCATCCAGTGTTTCATCAAAGATCGGAGGTTGGGATTCAAATCCTCCTCCAATGGAGAATGTTAATTTTTCAGCCCCGCCCAAGAGATTCTTATTCGTGTAATTGATGGATGATGAGACGCCCAGGAAGCCGTTGGAGTTCGTTGCCCTCGGTTCGAAACTGAAATTCTGTTTTTGCGCTGGAACCAAATAGTAATGCACTTCCAGACTGGAGGTGCCCGGAATTTCCACAATCACCGGTTTGATGACCTGGAACAATCCCAATTGAACCAATCTCGTATAGGAGCGCTCTAAATAATACTCCTTGTAATAATTGGTTTCCTCAAGGTAATTCTGTAATTCAAGAATTCCCGGATCTATGTGCAATTCACCATTATAAGTGAAGGTAGCCATCCTTCGTGGGTCCAGCTCTTTTTTCTTTGATTTAAAGCGTTCTGCATAGCGGAATGTATCTATCGTAGTCAGAAATTGCTGATCGAGCAACGATAATCCCATACCTTCCACGGTATTTTTAAAATTCCCTTCAAAAAAAGCGGTATCAGAAATATGAAAGTAAACATTCTTGATTGTCGTTACCTTATGTGGCACTTTGACCATCGAATCCCGTACCGTGGAGGATCGCACCATCCTGTCCGTGAATACCACTCCAAGGTGAACGGTCATTGTCTCGTAGGACGTATCTGCCACATAACTCATATGCGAGCTACTGAATCCGTAATAAGCACTGTCTCGCATACTTCGGGCTACCCGCTCACGATAATCACTCAAATAATCTTTATCGAAAGGAAGTCCGACCAATGAAGCATCTTCTATAGTCTTTTCAAATTTCAGGTATTCATTTTTTATCTTACTGTTTGAAGCGATCACATATACCGAATCAATCATGAACCTAGGTCCAAGATCCACGGAATAATCCACACTTAGCTTTCGTCTTTTCAAATAGTTGACCTTTCCTGAAACGTTTCCTTTGTAGTAACCTTTGTTCTTTAGATAAACACCAAGTTGCTCCAATGATTTGTTAAAAAGCAGGCTATCAAAAATGACCGGTTTTTCACCGATCTTATATTTGAACCATTCACGAAAAAAGAGTCGCGGACTGATCGTATCTTTTAATTCGACAATCTTTTCTGTAAAAACATGTTTCCCCTTGGCCTTGGCCTTTGCTTTTCTTCGTTGATTTATCTTGTTCTGTTTAGCCAGCTTCTTTTGATTATGCAAACGCAACTTCATGTTCTCCTTGAACCTTTTGTTCGCCACTGATGTAGAATCGATCAGGTTGTAAGCGCGTAGTTTGAGCTTTAATCCCAATGTTTTGTAATTCGGTTGTTGACGCAGAATGGACGTAAGATCATCAGCGTTCAAGCCAGTTCCAGTAATTGTAAGGGTGTTTTTTTTGAGCAAGTATTTTCCTGTTGGGACATTTTTTGTTTGTCGGCATGCGCTAAATGCCAGACTCAAAATCAGAAAAATATATATATGTTTGAGACTCGGAAACATGGAAGTTCAAACAAAAATAACATTTAGGAAGGAGTGACCGGACTTTCAGCCAATAAAATTAAGTGGATCAGATCGCTGCAGCAGAAAAAGTTCAGGGACGAACTAGACTTGTTCGTGATCGAAGGCGAAAAACTGGTTACGGAAGCTATTTTTACTTGTCCGGATGCGATTGAGTTGATCGTGCATACCGATCGATTTTCCTACCCAATCAATAGCCAAATCGAAACGATCTTAACCTCCGAAAACGATTTCAAACGCATCTCTTCTCTTCAACATCCTCAGGGTTGTTTGGCCATTCTTAAGAAAAATAAGAAACAGGTGTTTCCTGAGGAAAAAGGCTTAATACTCGCTCTGGATTCCGTTCAGGACCCTGGTAACTTGGGAACGATTCTTCGAATTGCAGATTGGTTTGGTATAAAACAGGTTGTCTGTTCTCATACAACCGTCGATTGCTACAACCCAAAAGTTGTTCAGTCGAGTATGGGGGCCGTATTGAGAATTAACATCCAATATACCCAACTTGAAACCTGGCTCGAGAAAACAAATCTCCCTGTTTATGGTGCGCTGCTCGAAGGGAGTTCGATCTACAAAGAATCACTACCCGAAGAGGCAGTCATTGTAATGGGTAATGAAGGTAATGGCATAAGTGAGGAGGTTACAACTTTCGTTACTCATCCTGTTACTATACCGTCATTTGGAGGATCTGAATCCTTGAATGTTGCCGTAGCAACCGGAATTATCGTTTCTGAATTCAGGAGATCCTGAAGGATGTTATCTGGACCTCTTCTTTAAATACTCAGAGGCGCGCAATACCGCATTCTCCCTAATATCTTCCCAGAAAAAGTTGACATCTGCAATGTGGTAGTTTGACATGGTAGACGCCAGAAAACCGTATGGAAATCTCGGACGATCCACCCAGATATATCCATTTGCGAGATGCACACCAATAGCCTTTTCATAGAGTTTATCATTTGAATACAGAAACCCTTTTTGAATCGATCTGGAGGAATATCCCGTTGAATCCCAAGTAACTGGATTGATCACTGCCTTACCGAGATGCCATTGTATCGTCTTTGGATCCGTCTTCTTTTTATGCGTATTCCACGTAACGAATCCACCAGTCTCAGAAGGATTAGTCATAAGTTGAACTGTCCCAAATTCAGTTGAATCGAATCCAATACCCGGAACATAAGCGGCAACCAACTGCTTCTGAAGGTCTTTACCGTTAAAAAACTCTTTGAGAAGTAATGAAATATGAGTTGAACCCTGACTGTGTCCGGCCAAAATAATCCCTCTTCCCTGATTATAATGTTCCAGATAATAGGTAAATGCAGCTCTCACATCGTGATAGGCAAACAAAAGCGAATCTTTTCCACCCTGCTCCAGTTGATGGTAAGATCGAATATGCGCCTGACGGTAAAAAGGAACATATAGTTCACCCGCACTTGCCCAAGCAGACGCCTGGTATTTTACCGCAGTTTCTAGAATCTTTTTACTAAACGCAGAATCGGATAATTCTTTGATCCATCGCGGATCTTTCTGATCAAGAAAAAGTGTCGGATAGACATAAAAAACATCTACGGAATCGGAACAAGGACACACTTTGACCTTATCCAGCTCCTTTATTTTTTTACCGGGCAGGACCGCCCAATTCGATGCGAGGCTGTAGTCGATGGATGCACTTTGCGACATCGCATCCATTACTAACAAAAAGAATAATATTGGAGTTAGTATTTTCATCTTGAATACTTTGCCGCTATTGCGTCCACACATTTCATTCCATCGATCGCGGCGGAAATAATTCCTCCTGCGTAACCGGCACCCTCTCCACAGGGGTACAATCCTTTAACTTCCGTATGCTCGCATGTTTCTGGATCTCTTGGAATACTAACAGGAGACGATGTTCGAGATTCTGGTGCATGTAAGACAGCATCATTGGTGAGGTAGCCATTCAATTTCTTGCCAAAATCGACAAAAGCTTTTTGCAACCTCTTCGAAATCATTGGAGGCAAGATAGAATGTAGATCTGTACTTACGATACCCGGCTGATAGGAGGATCTCGGGAAATCAACGGAAACCTTTTCATTCACAAAATCCAGCATGCGCTGCGCAGGAACTTTTTGGGTTTTCCCTGCTGCTTCCCAACAGCGCTTTTCCACTTCCTGCTGAAAACGCAAACAAACAAAGGGGTCGTTTTCGTATCCAGGAAAATCCTCTGGATAAACACTCACCACAATTCCGGAATTGGAATACGGATTATTTCGTTTCGACGGTGACCATCCGTTCGTGACCACCTCTTCCTGCTCCGTAGCACATGGTGCAACAATACCACCCGGACACATACAAAAGGAATATACGCCCCTGCCATCTACCTGAGTAACCAGCGAATAAGAAGCCGGAGGCAGAAATGCATCATTCAACCGTCCATGGTACTGAATGCGATCTATGAGATCCTGCGAATGTTCAATGCGCACTCCCAATGCAAAAGGCTTGGCTTCGATCCGGATTTCTTTATGGTGTAAAAGTTTAAAAATATCGCGCGCTGAGTGCCCCGTGGCCAGCACGACATCTGAAGCTTTTACCCAAGAATGATTGATTTGAACCGCTTTAACAGAACCATTGTCTATTTCCAGATCAGTCAGTTTACTTTCGAAATGCACTTGTCCCCCACATTCAATGATCTTTTCACGCATAGCGACAATGATCTGAGGCAATTTATTGGTACCGATATGTGGGTGTGCATCGATCATAATATCTTCACTTGCTCCGAATTGCACAAAAAGAGCCAAGGCCTTATCAATGTCTCCACGTTTCTTAGAACGGGTATATAACTTCCCATCGGAATAGGTACCTGCCCCACCCTCACCGTAACAATAATTCGATTCCGTATTTACAATTCCTTCTTTATTCAAAGTGGCCAGATCTCTGCGTCTTGAACGCACATCTTTTCCGCGTTCATAAACTACTGGCTTAAGACCTAATTCCAAACATCGTAAAGCCGCAAAGAGTCCGGCTGGACCAGCACCTATGATCACCACCTCTTTTGCTTGATCTACATTTGCGAATGCTACTTTTAGTGATTTGTCAGGAATTGCCTCTTCGAGGAATACCTCAAACGTCGCATTGTAATAGATGATTTTCTTTCGGGCATCAATACTCCGTTTTTTCCAGCGGTACTCAAACTTATTGGCCGAAATCCCCAATTCTTTACTCAGTAAACCACGTATCAGCGGTGCATCTTCCAATTGTTCAGGAAGCAATCTGAGTTGAACTGACTGTGACATTATCCCTCAAAAATAAAAGACACCCACCAGGTATTATTAAAGAGTTTATCGAGCGGTTTAGAAACCGGAGTAAAATCCTGAATAAAGGAATTGGTAAAGCTCCTTGAGTACTTAAATTCAATTCCAAATTTGAAATAGGGTGCAAAGAACTCCACGCCTCCACCGACTTGTCCAAAATAATCGAATCGTTTTATCTTAACAAAGGGATCAATGAAATCCTGGGATGCATCTTCCTGAGACTGCAAATCGATGGTATACTGTCCACCCAGTAGCACATAAGACGCAAAGTTGTTGTATCGTAAGGTTCTGAACTGAAACATCAACGGCAGATCTATATTTGTTGAATTTACACGTTCCTCGTTGTAGATATCCTTCGTTTCATTCGGATCTGGGTTCGCAAACGTATATTGAAGCACACGTTCCTGAAAAGACAGGGTTGGGACCAATCGCAGACGAACAACTGGGGTTCCTAACTTTAGCGTTGAGACGATACCAACTTGTCCACCGGGAGATGATTTGGCGACCAACGATTTCAACCCATAGGATTCATATGCATCCACCTTGGGAAATGCGGTAAAATTGGCAGAATTGAATCCCAGCATAAATCCGAAATGGATCAGACGCTCATCAAAGCGACGGTAGTTTTGCGGTTTCTCTTTTTGTGCAATCAACGGACCTGATATGCAAAAGAGCAACAGAACAATATGCCATTTTTTCCGCATATAAAAATCAACGTGAATACGCTTCTTATATTGTTCTGACTGCATGTATTATTTCATTCCGGAATAGATCGTAGCGATCCCACCAGCAAGCAATTTGGAAGTCACATTCCGATAGCCCAATCGTTCTAATATTGCTTCAAAATCACGTCCCTCTGGAAAGGCAGCAACAGATTCTGGAAGATAAGCATACGCTTTTTCATCCTTTGAAATGCGTTTACCGAAAAACGGAATAATATACTTTGAATGGAACGCATAGTATTGTTTAACAGGAAAACGCTTAGGTTTAGAGAATTCTAAAATCACAATCTTCCCATCTTTACGCACCACACGAAGCATTTCTGCCAGACCTTTTTCAAGATTTTCGTAATTACGGACACCAAAACCTACCGTCAAAGCGTCAAAGTACCCATCTTCAAATGGCAAATTCTCAGAGTCACCATTGCGCATCGAAATCACACCATCAAATCCATTCTTACGCATCTTCTCTCGTCCTACGTCCAGCATGCCGTCTGAAATATCCATACCAATAACTTCGGTCGGATTCAATTTCAACAAAGCGATGGCAAAGTCTCCCGTACCGGTTGCCAAATCAAGGATTTTAGCAGGTTTTGTTGCCTTCAGCAAGTTAACAGCTTTCTTCCTCCAGATCTTATCAATACCGAGTGAAAGAAAATGGTTCAGGAAATCATACCGTTTTGAAATGTTATTGAACATTTCTGCCACCTCTTCCTTCTTACTCCTGTCTTCCTTTCCGTAAGGTTTAACAACGATGCGTTCCTCTGACATTTCTTTAGCTTATTTCAATAATCTTTTCACCTCTGATCTCAACTGATCTTTATCCACTGGAACGACACCGCTTGTTTCACAGACCAATCCTCCTGCAATGTTTGCCATTTCAGCAATCTGCTCTACTGAAATACCCGCTGCGAGACACAAGGTCGCCACCGCAATCACGGTATCACCAGCTCCACTTACGTCTGCAATTGTTCGCGGATGTGCCTCTGCATAATGTTGCTGTTGTCCATCCCGAATAAAAACGCCATGTTCCGAAAGTGTCACAAATGAGATCTTATTTTTCAACTTCTCCTCCAACTCTGATACTGCATTTTCAAAATTCGTTTTATCTACAGGATCAAATTTGACCAACTTATTCAGTCCTTCCTTCAGTTCCTTTAGGTTCGGTTTAAATAAGGTAACCCCTTTGTAAGCAAAGAAATTATCTTTTTTAGGATCAACAGTTGTTGGAATATTTTGTTTTTTGGATTCAGCGATTACCGCTTCGATCACCGTAGGTGTCAGCACCCCTTTGTTGTAATCTTCAAAAATAACAGCGTCCACCTCATTTTTAAGCAGCTCGGCTATTCGCTCCACCAAAACCTTCTCTTCTTCAGAGGAGATCGGATCCGTTTGTTCGGAATCAATACGCAATAACTGCTGATTATTTCCAATCACACGGGTTTTGACGGTAGTCTGACGATCCTGACTATAGATCAATCCATCCCCTGATATTCCTGATTCCGTCAATAACCGTTGAAGATCCTTTGCATGGCGGTCATTTCCCACGACTGAACAAATTACGGGCTTTGCACCGAGTGCCACCAGATTCAGCGCCACATTGGCAGCTCCACCCAAACGGTCTTCTTCTTTATCTAAACTCACGATCGGAACTGGTGCTTCCGGACTAACACGATTCACTTTCCCTCGCACATAGGCATCGATCATGACATCGCCTACAACGAGGATACGCTTCGTCTCAAATTGCGAAAACAGCTTATCGATCGCGTCCATTTAATTCAATTTTGCTAGAGCTTCAGCGACACGCTTCATCGCTTCTGTCAACGTCTCTTCCGATGCAGCATAAGAAATACGAATGCAATTTGGATCACCAAAAGCATCACCAGACACAAGTGCAACCAATGCTTCTGCAAGCAAATACAAACAAAGGTCGTTCGCATCTTTAACGACGGTCCCATTGAATGATTTACCAAAGAAACTGGATACATCAGGGAAAACGTAGAAAGCTCCAACTGGCACGTTCGCGCGAACTCCTGGCATCGCATTGAGCGCTTCTAGAACCAATTTACGTCGTTTATCAAATGCCGTGATCATATCTTTTAAAACGGCAGGATCCGCATCCATAGCCGAGATAGACGCCTTCTGAGTGATGGAACACGTACCTGAGGTAAATTGTCCCTGAACTTTGTTACAAGCATCTGCAATTAATTTCGGAGCACCAATGTACCCAAGTCGCCAACCCGTCATAGCCCAGGCTTTGGAAACACCGTTGACGGTCACTACCTGATCATACACATCAGGAAACTGAGCTAAACTTTCGTGTTTACCTATAAAATTAATGTGCTCATAGATCTCATCTGAGATCACTACGATATGAGGATATTTAGCCAGTACGTCCGCTAAATCTTTTAATTCTTCTTTAGTGTAAACAGAACCCGTTGGATTGCATGGTGTCGAGAAGATCAGCATCTTTGTTTTTGGCGTAATCGCTGCTTCCAGTTGCTTTCCTGATATTTTAAAATCAGATTCAATCCCGGCATTGATCACTACTGGAACTCCTTCAGCAACTTTTACGATCTCAAGGTAAGAAACCCAATATGGAGCAGGAATGATCACCTC
>CAIYQV010000320.1 GCA_903928365.1 uncultured Flavobacteriia bacterium | reverse complement strand
TGTATCATCTGGTGGATTTCCATAAAAACAATAGTACCAGTAATTGAAATTCACATATGGATCCGTGTAGGAAGTCAGATCCATTGGAGGTGAAGTAAGAAGTGTTATTCCTTCATCCACGTCATCCACATCAATATTCAAAGCCGGATCGTTTCCCGTTACATACGCTTTATCTGAACAGTCGTAATCAGCATCGACACCAGGTGCCGTATCTCCTGAAGTACCTACAGGAACTCCACGTTCCCACATCCCGGTCGTAACGGTACCGCTTACCTGCCATCCCATATCAAAGGAGAATTCATCGTGGTATCCTTTGGAAAGGTACACGTTGATCACACCAGTTAAATCATTGATTTCCTGTTCAAAACAGGAGGGGAAATAACCCCATTTAGCTACAGTTACTCTGTAAATCTGCTGGTAATACAAAGTCATTATTTCCTGCCCTACACCATTTGTAAGCCCGTTGTGTTCGATCAAATCCGTTTTCAACAGGATCAATGCATCCGAAATTGGGGCATTCGTGCTTTGTTCATATACATTAACAGTTAGGTTATAAGGAGGAATTGGGACAAGTTGTACATTCTGAAAGGTGATCACTCCCTGTATCATTGTTACACCTAACGTTTGTGGATAATATCCTACTTTGGAGTAGGACACGTTGTAACTTCCACTTCCAAGTATTCCGGTCTTGTAATAACCGTCTGATCGTGAATCTTCCACATGATCATCCCCTAAAATCTGAATTTGAACTCCGGGAACAGGCAAGCCGGTATTCTGATCTGTTATGGTTCCTTCCAAATAGGATGCTTGCTGGTAATTTACACCCAAAATGAACAATCCTTCTGTAATGTCGCTGACAATCAAATTGCCGGATGGAAGAAATGGATACACTCCCCAGTCGCCATCAAACCCTGAAGTCTGAGTCGGGTACGTGTCAAATTCTGCCACTTTGATCATGTTGTCCGGTGAGGTAATATCATTGACAATCACACCATCGGAATAATAACTTGTAATAAGGAAATTTCCTCTTACATGGGTATTGTGCGGAATCACTCCTCTACCCGGAGAATTCTGAAAACGGTCGATCTCACGAATATTTTGAGGGTCGGTAATGTCGTAAGCTGCAATAAAAGCTCCTGAAACCTCATCCGTCGTATAAACAGTTTGACCATCATCCGAAGGCCATATATTATGAGAAAAGTTGTTCGGTGTTTGTTGTGTTCCAAGAAGTACTGGATTTGCCTTATCAGAAACGTCAACTAAACTCACAAATCCATCCGCAATATGTGCAAGAAACATGGTATCATTTCGAACGAACCCATCATGGACATACCAGTTATCAAAAAATCCAACTTCTACTGGATGAAATGGATCGGTGTGTACATCCAGCATCAACGCACCACCATTACCTCTATTTGAACCAAAAATATAGGCTACACCATTTTCATCCACAAAACACGTATGTGCGGAAAGCAGCTGGGGTGTAGTGCTACCAAAATAGGTATAAGTAGGAAGTGAAGTCGAAGCAGGCAATGGCGACAGATCGATAATAGTCAGTCCATCATCTGCCTCGGTGGTCACATAAGCAACATCTCCATAAACGCACGGATCTCTCCAAATCGATGTCGATCCCGGCAACCAAAAGACTTCCGTTGGAGAGGAAGGATCAGAAACATCAAGTATGGAAGTTCCTTTGCTGGTGCCTACAATCGCATATTCATTGCCCAATTCATCCACATAACCCCACACATCGTTCAGATTGGCCTGATGCAATTGTTGGTAGTCCACATGTGACAACAAGGTGGTATTTATCTGAGCAAGGGAATTTCCCGCAAAGAAAATTAACAGGATGATCTTGAATAGATTCGTCATTACCAAATTTTGACGAAAGTTACCTATAAAACGTGGGGTTAACCGAAAAAAAAATAACCCAATGAATGCTTTGAGAATTCGTTTCAGAAAGAACAATAACCTCTTATTTTTGGGAACACATCTGATTAATATCAGCAACAATCTCCTCCGGAGAGAGGTAATATTTTTTATTCTTTTCCCGGTATGCGTTCTTTACTTTTCTATCTCTATGAAAAAAATTCACTCCCTCCAGCAATTGAGTGCCTAATCCGTGCTGGATCGTTAACTTATCGGCCTTGCGCTCAGTGCGTTTCAATTCGTTATTATCCAATACATAGGAAGCAATAAAACCAACAAGTTCACCATTGTCTTTTTCGGAATATTCCGTAAGATGTGCCATTTCATGACCGATCCATCCCACAAGTGAATTAAAACTTAGGTCTTTGTAAGTAATTCCCGTGTAACTCTCACTCGTATTTACAAAAATCTGGTAATTTCTGTTCTTCTTTGTTCTAAACAAGAAATCCCATTTTGGTTGCGCTTGCATGGTCGAGGAAATCGGTTTCATCTTTAGTTTAACGTGTGCTTCTTTAAGTTCAGGATAGTGCGTCAGTGCTACGTAATAGGCGAGCTTGAGCTTATCATCGTCCGTTTTGATCTTGTGATGTGAACCAAAATTTGCTTCGTAGATAGATAAAGAATCTTTGTATTGTGAGAAATTACTATAAAGCGTATCGCAAAAGAGGATATTGCACGCTTCATTTTGGCCAAATAAATTAGCCGAAAACAATAGCAGTATGATCCAAAGTACCCTCATCAGATTAATCTAATCCTAAATTAGAAAGAAAAATCAACTTTTACAAACGAATCCATACACATTTAAAAGGCGCAGCGAAATGACTTTCACAATTAAATTGTTCAGGAACTATTTCCTAGCTATTAAGTATGTGAATTTGCTATTTATTCGACCTCTCAAAGAATGAATATCGCAGCGATAATAAAGATGATAATAATGGCAATGTATTGCCAGACATCCACAAAATAGGGAAAGTATTTTTTGTAGATTTCTTTTAAACTCATAGGACAAAAGTACATATTGTGCGATTAATTGTCGTTTTTCTTTTTCCTCAAATAGTCCTATTTTATGTACATTTGATCACCTAAAACTGGTCTATGGCAAAAGAATCCGTAATCGAGAAAAAAGACACCCTTGACTTTGACACCTTTCGCAATGAAGTGTTAGAGGATTTTCGTTTAGCCAATATCTCAAGAGAAGCTTCTCTTCTTGGACGAAAAGAAGTGCTTACGGGGAAGGCGAAATTCGGAATTTTCGGTGACGGTAAGGAGCTTGCTCAAATAGCTCTTGCCAAGCAGTTTCAGGATGGTGATTTTCGTTCTGGATATTATCGTGATCAAACAATCATGTTGGCCATTGGTCAATTGAACGTGCAGCAGTATTTTGCCGGTTTGTATGCCCATACAGATGAGGATATTGAGCCGCAATCAGCCGGTCGACAAATGGGAGGACATTATTCCACCCGAAATCTGGATAAGAATGGTGAATGGGTGGATCTGATGAAACAGAAGAACAGTTCAT
>CAIYQV010000319.1 GCA_903928365.1 uncultured Flavobacteriia bacterium | reverse complement strand
TGATTCTGAGACAGCGCGTTTCTGTAATTGATTATATGCTGATTCTTCTCTGCGGATTTTATATCGGTGGAAGCTGCGGACCTTTGTCGCTCACAACCCTTTTTTTACTGTTAATCATGCTGATACTATTATTTGTGTTACGTATTGAAAACGAGTACAAAGGGCAGCTTAACCGAAAAATACTACTAAGTATATGCGTCCTCGGTTTCTTCTTTTTCCTTCAATACATCGCTCCGGGAAACCGCATTCGAGAATCCTTCTTCAGAGAAATAAGCATCATTGAAAGCATCATCCTGAATGTAAAAATGACAGGTATTATTGTTCTGAAACGTCTTCCACTTTCTTTACTGATCGATCTTGTACTTACTTTTCCAATTGCTTTGATGATTCAACCTTCGTCAGTTGCTAATTCCTTAAACTGGATGAGAAACGTACTTATTTCTACCATCATTTTTGGATTCCTCATTTTTATATTTCAATGGAGTATTACCTTCAAAACTCAGGATGTAGGAGCTTATCGAACCTTATTCTTTATTCAAACTTTGAGCGTGTTTTTCAGTGCGACTTTCTGGATACTGACTGCAAAATACGGCATCTTAAAGAAATTAAAATCATCGTTAGAAAGGATAAAAATAGCTTTATTGTCCGCTTATTCTCTAACTTTAATATTCCTGATCTGTCATCAATTTGTCCTTGTTCGCCAGTATCACAAAGCAACTGTAGATCGCAATGTATACGTTCGGAAAAATCACCAAAAAGAAGAAATCATAGAACTCAACCCTCTGCCTGAATCTGGCATGCTTTACTCGGCAGAATTATCGACCGACACGGCCTTCTTCTCGAATGTTCACTACAAACAAGGATTGAAGTTCGAATTCAGCGTAAGAAGGAAGATCTTTTTCCCTGAATAATTCTTACTGAAATTCAACGATTGTTTTTTCGATGATCGCTATACATTCCATTAATTGCTCTTCCGTCATAACTAATGGTGGAGCAAAGCGAATGATGTTACCATGCGTAGGCTTAGCAAGCAATCCATTCTCCTTGAGTTTTACACAAAGATTCCATGCTGTTTTGCTGTCTGGAGTATCATTGACGATTATTGCATTGAGCAAACCTTTTCCTCGTACCTTGACGATCAGATCCGATTTGTCAATAATACGTTGCATCTCGCTTCTGAATAATTCTCCTAAAACCCTTGCATTAAGCATAAGCTGTTCATTTTCGACAACGTCCAAAGCTGCCATTGCGACTTTTGCTGCAATAGGATTTCCGCCAAATGTAGAACCATGCTGACCTGGCTTTATAACCATCATCACTTCATCATCAGCTAAAACTGCTGACACGGGATAGACACCGCCTGACAAAGCTTTACCTAGAATTAAAATGTCTGGTTTAATGAAAGATGCCTGTCTTTCACATCTGGATTCACAAGAACAATTACCACATACGGCAAGGAGACTACCTGTGCGAGCAATACCTGTCTGAACTTCATCCGCAATGAAAAGTGCATTGTATTTATTACACAGCTCAGCTGCACCTGAAAGGAATCCGTCATTTGGAACAAATACACCCGCTTCGCCCTGAATCGGTTCAACAAGGAATCCAGCTACATTTTCTGTTTGAAGCGCTTGTTCCAGGGCATTGAGGTCATTGTATGGAATACGAATGAATCCAGGCGTAAACGGACCGAAATTCTTATTCGCATCCGGATCATTGGAAAAAGAAATGATCGTGGTAGTTCTTCCGTGGAAATTCCCTTCACATACAATGATCTTTGCATCATTTTCATGAATTCCTTTACGCTCGTAAGCCCACTTACGACAAAGTTTAATAGCCGTTTCTACCGCCTCTGCTCCCGTATTCATCGGAAGCACTTTGTCGAAACCGAAGTACTCCGTGATGTACTTCTCATAAACGCCCAGACTATCGTTGTAAAAAGCGCGCGAAGTCAACGTAAGTGTCTGTGCTTGTTCTGTCAAAGCACCAATGATTCGCGGGTGACAGTGACCTTGGTTTACCGCAGAGTATGCAGAAAGAAAATCATAATAACGATTTCCTTCAACATCCCAAACATAGACCCCTTCTCCTCTTGAAAGTACGACTGGTAAAGGATGATAATTGTGTGCTCCGTGCTTATCTTCCAACTGCATTAATTCAGCGGATGTCCATTTTTCCATTGTTGCATTCATATTAGATCTTGAAAAATTGAATGTCACTCATCACGGAGAGCGACCATCCTTTCCTCATTCGATTCAGGAGAGAAATCATCCCTGGGGATTGCAAAGATAAAATGTCCTAAGGAAATATAAAAATATTCCTAATCGATCTCATACCTTAAGCGTATGGTAATATTGGCGGTTTTCTTTTTGGATGAAGTATTGAAATTGCCTCCCCAACTGTATTCTTCTGAGGAGTTTTCACCTGTAATTTGAAAGACCCCCATATCGGCATTTTTTAATGAACCTAATTCATCTCCGGCGTTTTCAGCAATCTTGGATGCACGCTCCCGGGCATCTTTAGTTGCTGCTTCGATCATTCGCAGTTTGAGTTGTGCAAGCTTCGTGTAATAGAAATAAGGCGACATAGCATTAAATTCAACACCCAAATCAATGAGATCCGTTACACTTCGGGAAATCTCTTCAACTGTATCCACCTTTTTGGAAGTGACTTTCAAACTTTGGGTAAGAATAAATCCATTGAAAGTCGTGTTGACCAAAACTCCGCGATCGTCGTAATCGTAGGTATAATCACGTTGTATGTTCACCCCTTCAAATACAATCTCGTCATCTGAAAGCCCTTTTGACTTCAGGTAGTTGCGAATGGTCTTCTGGTCTTTATTCAGCAAGTTATTAGCGGTTTTTAATTCATAATCCTTGCTGGAAAAACTTCCGCTCCAAACGATCAGATCACTTGTAAAATTTTCTTCACCCAGACCAGTTACAGAAATGGCATTCTGATTTAACGCTCTGTTTTGATAACCCCTGGCTAACAAATAGCCTGCACTGATTACTGCAAGAGCTATGATAATGGTATTTAAATGTTGTTTCATCGCTTATATTTAATTCATTTTACTTAGAAAAGTGTCATCTGATCCTCTTCATCTTCATCTTTTTTGGTCAAATCCCATTCCATGGTAGGTCCTGCCTCTCCGTCTTCAGAAGAGAATCCCTCATTGGAATCCTCTGACGCTTCTGAATCCAGCACTTCTTCTACAACATCCTCAGGCCATGGTTCATCTCCTTCAATGGCATGTGTAAGCACAATCTCCTTTACTTTCAGTTTTGTAAGCTGATTTCCCTGTGCTTTCATTCCTTTGACATCAATAAAATCAGCGATTTGAACTTCGTTATCAGGCAGGTTCTTCGTCTCTTTTAATAGTTTGTTATAAACAATCTTCACCACAGGCCTGAATGCTGTTGAAACGGCGTCCAAAGAAGATCCTTCTGACTCAGAAATAAATGAAACTTTTTTATCCGAAGTCACCTCGCACAAGAATCGTTTCACGAAATGCAAGTCTTTTTCGGCATCAAAGTAAACAGCTGAAATCGGTCTGTCCGGATGCCATTTTTCAATGTGCACCATTTCTTCATCGAAATGATTTGAAAGATCAAAGTTGGTCAAGCGGTATTCTCCTGTTTTATAGAGTGTAAGTATGCGATCCTCTCCTTTGAAAGAACCGAGGAATTTCCCGCGTCCCTCATCGTTCAACCTTCCTACAACCGTGTCAAACCAGATCTTGCGCGCTGCCAGGGTAGAACCTCCGACTTCCTTCTGAGTGATTTTTTGAATGATTTCTTTCGTCACTCTGTTACCCGCAGAATTTCGCCCTTTGATCAGCAAATCTCCCATATCCACATCAAATCGAAGTCGTTTTAAATGTGGTCTTGGACGAAGTAGAACCGTTACTACCTCACGTTCTCCATTTGGGTGAACGGAGAAATAAAGCATTTTTGAGCCCTTGGTTCCTCTGGTAAGATCGTATTCCGTATCTCGCGTGATCGAATTGACATAGAATCGTTTCATCATAGCCGGACCACCTACTCCATCTTGATAGATGAGGTGATAGATCGTTCTGTTATCTCCTTTTTTCCAGACATCGGCATGCACAATTCCTTTACCCACAAATTTCTTATCTGCCACTTTGGTGATCATCATTTTGCCTGTGGCGAAAAAGATAATGACATCGTCAATTTCTGAACAATCGTTGACAGGCTCAGATTTCTTTAAACCGTAGCCAATAAAGCCTTCTTCGTAATCTACATAGAGCTTACGATTGGCAATGATCACCTTGGTAGCACTGATGGTATCGAACACCTTAATTTCGGTTTTTCTTTCCCGTCCAACACCAAAACGTTTCTTTATATCCTTAAAATATTCAATGGCGTATTCGATAAGATTGGCTAGTTTTTCT
>CAIYQV010000318.1 GCA_903928365.1 uncultured Flavobacteriia bacterium | reverse complement strand
GTGATTGTTGAACCCAAAGTCAATCCAATAGAAGGGTTTGAAATGGTCAAAGTTGCTGTTTCTGTTCCCTCAATAAGGTTGTCATCTGTTATGCTAATTGCAACGGATCCTGTCGTTGAACCTGATAGAATAGAAATGGTCGTATTCGAAAGGTTATAATCTCCTGATGCAATTCCACTACCACTCACTGCAACCGAAACGGTTTCATCTACACTTACTGCAGAAGCCGCTGTGACTGTAATAGTGATTGATGTCGCTCCAGCCTCACTTGCACTTGCCGCACTCACGCTCAGATTTACAGATATTGGGCAGGTTGGAAGCACTGTGAACGTCCAGTCAGAGTTTGATAAAGTGGTTGCACCTGTCGAATTCCAGTTAGTTGTTGTATTACCAATTGCATTTAACAATTCTGATTTACAACTCGTGTACAATGCCCCTGAAGTAGTGTATCTCAAAGCAGCACCCGATGGAGTAATCGCCGATATACCTGTTGATAAAGTTGACGGCACAGCACTTGTTGACGTTCCAATTCTGGCATAGTAGATAAACGCATCTGGAGTCGATGATGTTATAGCTGATGCAGTATAAATGTAGATTTCCTCATTGTTGTTGCTCAAACCCGAGTTAGTATTGCTCCAGTCGTAAGTAGATGCATTCACTGCTGTATTGTTACCATATGGTAAGTTAATGACTGTACCAGCCGCAATAGTTTGGCCGGATTTTACAGTAAATGACCCTTCACCCTCAGATAAATCAGTGAATGAAGTTGAGGAAGAAGATGCTAATTCATTGTCATTAACGTAGAACGTGGTACCAGCAGAAAGATCCTTCAGAATAAGGATTGAAAAATTGTCTGGAGAACCATTGGTATTGTATCCAATTACTGCGATGTCGCCAGTAACCAATGTAGTTTGAGCGCTTAGCTCCGTAACAGCAAAGAATGATACAAACAAACAACTTAATCCAATTATGGAATTTTTAACAGATGAATTGTTGTGCCTGACCAGATAAGAATTAATTCTTGTTCGAATAAATAAAGGGAGAAACGATTTCATTTTACAGTTTTTTAAAACACTGCGAAATAACTGCTTCTAAAACATCTAAAGATTAAGGCTTGATTATGCCTGCTTTAAAAGTTTATCTCAAATTAATTAATTCAAGATGATTGCTTTATTAAGAGAATAATTAAAAGTTAACTCCAACTCGTGCCTTCTTTCGAATCTTTAACCGTAATCCCAGCGGCGGCTAATCCATCTCGAATCTTATCGGAGGTTGTCCAATCTTTATTAGCGCGCGCTTGCTGACGCAATTCAAGGACAAGGTCCATGACGGGAGCTAATTTGGAATCACTATTTGCAACCCCTACCTGAAGCCCAAGCACATCGAGCACGAAAGCAGTCATTTCTTTTTTCATCAGGTCTCTATCCGTCACAGAAAGTGTTTCTTTTCCGTCGTTCACCAAATTGATTCGGCGAACTGCTTCAAACAAATTTGCAATGAGCATGGGAGCATTGAAATCATCGTCCATGGCATTGTAAAAAGAATCCACG
>CAIYQV010000317.1 GCA_903928365.1 uncultured Flavobacteriia bacterium | reverse complement strand
GATTTTATGATTGATTTTACGGTCTATACCTGCTTGAAAAAGTTGTTTTATTTCTGAACCGAATATAAATTTCTCATTTTTATGAAGAGCATAATGAAATGGTTTCTCTCCGAATCTATCGCGCGCGCAAAAAAGGACTTTATCAATCTCATCCCAAATTGCAAATGAAAACATCCCATCCAGTTCGTCTAAACATGCCGCTCCTTTTTTCGCATACAAGGCTAATAATACTTCCGTATCAGAATTGGAACTGAATGTTATACCGTCTTTAAGCAATGCTTCTCTTAATTCAAGGTAATTATAAATCTCTCCATTGAATGTGATGGTGTATCGGCCATTGCCCAAATGCATGGGTTGAGAAGCATGGTTACTTAAATCTAGGATAGATAGCCTGCGGTGTCCCAATCCCAGATTTCCTTCTTCGTTAATCCAACATCCATCTCCATCAGGTCCTCTATGAGCAATAATTTCAGTCATAGATTTTATTTCCTGAATTTGTACAGGTTCGGATTTAGATAATATTCCTGCGATTCCGCACATAGTTAATTGGATAGGTTCAATTTCTTTCCAGAAAGAATGGAATAAATTTGGAATACGCGCATTTTAGTCTGACTATGAAAGGGTGCAGTCAATACAACCTTGGTCAACCAAAACAAGGCTTTTATTTTAGAACCATTTAAAAAGTAATGGTATGCTATGTTCGTTTGTACGCGTGCATTCATGTCAATTTCCACCTTTTTCCCTATTCGATCAAATAGATTTGGATACCTTTTTTTGCCCAGAATTACCCCTTTGTAGGTCTTTATTGCGCCATCCCCCTTTAAATTTACAGAATTGGCAGCATGTATCATGTATTTCACGCCAATATGTTTTGAAAGAAAGACTGGGTAATTTTCTGCGATACGCATCCACAAAATACGATCTTCCACAACAACAATATCTTCGTCAAATAGCTCCTTTTCCAGAATGTTATGATGTATACAAACGCGACTTGGCGTTATTGGGTTTACAAAGAGGTATTGAATTATATTTTCAGACAGGGGAGGCAATTGAGATGCAGCTTTCTGTGTTTGATTTACAATTTGCATTTCGTTAATGATCATGCAAATGGGATAGTCAAGAGATTCAATAACGTTCTTTAAGTTCTCCAAATGATTTGAAAAATACAGATCGTCACTGTCTAAAAAGCAAATATATTCCCCAGAGCTGTTTTTTATTCCATTATTTCTTGCGGCTGATCTTTCAGCATTCTCCTGGTATATATATTTTATCCGGGGATCTGTTTTTTTTATTTCCTCAACTCGCTCACGTGTGCCATCTGTGGAACCGTCGTCTACAATAATACACTCCCAATCCTCAAATGTTTGATTTTGAACAGAGAGAATTGTCTGAGTTAATAATTCTGACCGATTATATGTGGGGATGATAATAGAAAAAAACACTGTAATTAGTGAATATAAAGGTTTAAATTGTCTGTAAGTTCATTCGGGTCTACATAGATATCATACATCGCGATATCGGGTAATGAGAGGTCAACTTTTGGTTCACAGAATTGAACCAGGTAATAACCGCCGAGAATATCCATTATTTTCTTAAAGTGAAACTTATATTTTCTATCTGTGAGATACATTTTGTTTGTCAAATCAATCAATGTTGCGCCTTCCGGGAGAAATAGCAAATTAGCCATGCTCGCTCCCGTAATGGACATAACGTATTTGCTGTTGTACATAAGCTTAATTTGTTCTTTTAACGAACGGCCTGTCATCGTTACGGTTTCGAATTGATGTTTTTCAATAAGATCTATGACATCAGGTTCATTGATCATCTTTTTGTAGTTCGCATCAGCGCGGGAAATATATGTACGACTATTTTTTCCACTATTTGATACTTCAAATTTAGAAAACAAAAATTCACGAATCTGGAAAACATGTTCCGGAATTACCATCGGGGTCCAGGGTTTGACTTCCGGCATTACAAGATTTTTGACGAATAAATGATAGTCATTCGGTATTACGATACGTTCCAAGTGTGGGAACAAATCAAGGGTTTCATTTACGAAGTTTAGCTTTTTCCAACTTTCAGGATAAATTAAAACAAGTTCATCAAGTTGATCTTTTACCATCAGCAGGCGCGGTAAACACTCCGTGAGCCAAAAATAATAACTGAACCAGGGTGAATGTATTACCAGGTATTTTCTATGGTCATCTAGGCGAATTGAAGGCAAGCTTCTTCCAAATTTTGAAACTAAAAGTTGCTCAATACCTTTTCGCCAATGCCGATAATAGAAATGATCATCATCATATTTCGTATGACCTATATTTGGTGCACATCCCTTTACTAAAAATCCGTTTTTAAGAACGAGTCCATAGTGATTGACAAACACATTTTTCAGTTCCCTGACTTTCAATTCTACATCTAAATAGGCGAAATCAGGTTTAAAAAGATGTGCCCATTCCTCTTTGAGGTTGATAGGTTGTTTATATTCAGCACTCATATTTTCCCCATCCTTTTCCACAGTCTGTTTGCTTGCTGAAAAATACGACCTATTATGGGTAAATTGTATATTAAAATGACAAAAAGTGGTTTAAAAGTTTGCTTGTTGTATCCTCTGGGAAACAAGGTGATTGATTTCAACGCTTCTCTGAATGCCGCTTTTTGCGTTCTTTCAACATGAGCCTTTTCAGCCAAATGAAAATAACACATACTCAGAAGGCGTCGTTTCTCTTTTCCCGGAAGGAGTTGTTTAAAAACCGGTTTCGCAAAAATTCGTTTCAAGTAAAACAGTTCTTTCTCCCATTTTTTTGGGTCACCATGCGTAAAGCTATCTGATGCTGCTACATACACTGTAGTTCGTTGATCTACTTGAATAACAGGTGCTCCGGCTGCGACAATTCGCATGCTGGTGTCCATATCTTCACAAATGATTACCTCAGGGTCGAACAGGTGATCGCGCATGACGTCACGATGTACACACCACCGCTGAGGATTGACCGTATACCTTAAGAAATACGTGTAAGGATCATTTGGCGTGTAGGGTGGGCAGAACCGCTCACTTCGATCTCCATTTTCGGTTTCATTAAAGGCATTGGTAAAAAAGAATCCTTTAGGTTGATTCTTTTCCTGAATCACTTTGAACAACACTTCCAGATGGAAGGGAAGATGGTAATCATCACTGTCCAGAAAACAGATGTATTGACCTTTCGATTCAAGGATTCCGCGATTCCGCGAATGGCATCGTTCCTGATTGGTTTCATTTTTCAGATAACGGATACGTTGATCTTTCAAATAGGGTGCAATAACACGTTCCATTTGATCTGTGGAAGCATCATCCACAATGAGCAATTCCCAGTTTTCAAAGGATTGCTCCAACAAACTATCTATCGCTTTTGCTATGGTCCTTTCCCGGTTAAAGGCAGGAAGTATGACAGAAAAAAAGGGTTGGTCAACCATGGGGGACAGAGAGGTAGATCTTCAATAATTTTTGATACGCTTCATTGTAGCTTTTCCCGTTTCTCAAAAAATACAGTATTTGTAACCAACACCGCTTGTATTCCAGCTGTTTATCAGGTATTCTTTGAAAAGGGAGCTTAAAAAATGAGACCAACGTATAAACCAACTCCTTCTGCCAGAAAAAACGAATTGGTTTGTTAAGTTCACCACTGAAAATACGTAGATATAACTTGCCTATCGGGTATCCAACACGGAACATGGTCAAGAGCTTTGTGCGGTATTCCTCTGTTAGTCTCGAAGGTGAAATATGGTGATAAAAGGTTAACTCTTCCGCATACCAGATCTCGTAGCCTGCAAATCGAAGCCACCAGCAAATTTCTCCGTCCTCAGCCCCCGTAACAACACTTGTGCCTGTTCTCGAAGGCAATAGAAAGGTAAAACCTTTTTGTAAAGCTTGTCGGTAAGCAGTCATATTTAAAAACATTCCAGCACCATAGATCACATTTCTGGTAGGTCGAACATCTCCCGTTTTCTCTGCCTGTGGGGCACAAGCGAAATTGTAAGCCATTTCACTAAACCAACTAGGAATGGGTACCG
>CAIYQV010000316.1 GCA_903928365.1 uncultured Flavobacteriia bacterium | reverse complement strand
GTTGCCGAGACTTCCACCGCCAAGCAATAATTGCAAAGCGGGAAGGGTACCATGCGCAGTTTTGATGGAACTTCCGTGTAATCCAATGTGAGCCAAACCATGTTGTCCGCAGGAATTCATACAGCCACTGATCTTGATTTTGATGTTCTGCTCATGTAATAGGTCAGGGAATTCTGCTCGGATGAGGTCTTCGATCACCACTGCTACTTGTGTGCTGTTGGAAATTCCCAGATTACAGGTGTCTGTTCCCGGGCATGCGGTTACATCAGCCACACTGTTCCATCCGGATGCATTCAGTCCAATAGCTTCCAGTCCGATGTACAGCCCTTCGAGATCTTCCGCCCTAATGAATTTCAGCAAAATACTCTGATCAATGGTGAAACGAATGTCTTCGGAGGCATAGCGCTCTACGATCGCAGCTAGTTTACGAGCTTGATCTGTATTGAAGTTACCAAGAAGCACTTTTACATAAGCGCCATAATAACCTTCCTGCTTTTGTTCGAATACATTCGTTTGAAGCCATGTTTTGAAAGATGCATCCTGTGTGTGCGCGATCAATTCTTTCAAATTTGTTTCTTGAATGGTTCCCGAAAGCACCACATTTTGCTCGAAGGTTTCGAAATCTTTTTCAGCATCGTATTGAACTGCGCTGATCTCCTTACTTACCAGTTCCAGGAAAGTTTCAAATCCGATCTTTTGGATCAGGTATTTCATTCTTGCCTTATTTCGGCTGTTGCGTTCTCCATGACGGTCGAAAATGCGAATGCTCGCTTCGATAAATGGGATAATGTCTTTCTCAGGTAAGAATTCATAGGCAACGCTTGCCAAAAAAGGTTGTGCGCCTAATCCACCACCAACAAGAACTTTGAAACCGCGCTTGCCATTTTGAATCTTAGGAATAAAACCGAAATCATGAATAAAGGTGTAAGCGTCATCTGCTTCTGAAGCGGAAAAGGCGATCTTGATCTTCCGACCCAGCTCTTGACCAAAAGGTTTACGCAGGAAATAGCGAAATACCAGATCAGCATAAGGAGCTACATCAAAGGGCTCGTTCTTGTCAATTCCAGCCACAGCACTCGCTGTTACGTTTCTCACTGTGTTTCCGCAAGCTTCACGCAATGTCACATCATCTTTTTCAAGATCAGCCCACAACTCGGGTGTTCGGTCCAAACTGACATAGTGTATCTGTATATCCTGACGTGTGGTGATGTGGAGATTGCCCGTGCTGTATTCATCAGAAACATCTGCAATTCGTCTCAATTGAGCAGGGGTAACCTTTCCAAATGGCAATTTGATACGAATCATTTGTACGCCCTGTTGACGCTGTCCGTAAACACCGCGAGCCAGACGCAAAGCTTTGAATTTATCTTCAGCAAGTTCACCATTTTTAAAGGAGGCGATTTTGTCTCTCAACTCGATAATGTCGTGTTCGACAACTGCTAGTTTGTCTAGTGCAGCCACATTTTCAATACCGTCTCTGAATCGTGCCATTTCTATATAATTTAAATTCTATCGGAGAAGTAGGAAATAAAGTTTCGATTTCTCCTCATAATTTTCGGTGCAAAATAAACATCAATTATTTAGATGTGCAAATAAAAGCAAAATAAATTTGACAAATCCTATTGGAGTAATAGGATAAACTTAATTTAAATCAAATTTTGATGAAAGCGTATCTTCCCTTTCTATGAGGTCTTGAATGGAGGTTTTGGAAAGAATGGCAATAGTAGCTTCACGCACCTCGCGCATGACATCGCTTAATCCACATGTCTTTTCGTTTTCACATTCTTCACAAGGTTCATAGAAGTTCAAACTCACACATGGAAGCATGGCAATTGGTCCACCGGAGATTCGGATCACTTGAGACAAAAACAGTTCATTTGGATGTTTTGCAAGCAGGTAGCCTCCGTTTGCGCCCATTCGACTGTATAGAAGTCCGTTGTTTCGCAATTCAACCAGTATGGCTTCAAGGAATTTACGTGGGATATGCTGTTCCTCCGAAATAGTCGAGATCTTCAAAGGAGTTTTTTCCTCGAAGCGTTTAGCTAGCGACATGAGTGCTTTGACGGCGTATTTACTCTTTTTCGAAAGCATCGTAAACTGTATTTTTCCAAATGTACTAATTCCATCGGAGAATAGGAGGTTCTCAATAAGAATGTAAGATTAGATCCTCTTTGCGTGGAAAATGTCTTAACATGCAGGAGTTTAAATTGTTTATTTAAACTTATTAAATGTAATTATGTCCTAATTTAAATAATAAATAAAAATATATAAATATCATAAAAACAATATTTTAAAATGAATTGAATGATTCAAAAAAATGAATTATAAAAATGCAAATTTGTCTTTTTTAGTTGAATGGATATTTGGACATTCTATCTTTGTAAAAAAAATGAACAC
>CAIYQV010000315.1 GCA_903928365.1 uncultured Flavobacteriia bacterium | reverse complement strand
CAGAAAATAGTAAAAAGCTTAAGCTTGAAAAAACCAGGAGTTCTTCGGAACCCCTGGTTTTACGGTGTTGTCGGAGCCTGTTCTCTGGCGGCTTTTGTGCTCATCAAAAATGCTAAAACGGTAGAACAGCCAAATCAAGGGGTTCAATTGTCTCAAGCAAGTGTTATGCCGATACACCATGAAGAACCAGTTGCTGTAAAAAGCAATTCAACCAATTCCAGTAATGAAATTGAAACTGCTTCATCGACCAAAGAAATGAAATCCATGGTCACTTCAGATTTGTCATTAGTGACTAACCCAGCTTCCAATAAAGCTTTGGATAATTCTAGCAAGAAAGTCATAGCTAAAAAAGTTCCCAACGGGCTCAAAAAGACATTAAATGTCCCAAATATTGGAGGCGTGCATAGTGGGGCAATCAAAGGAAGTGAACTTATGAAATGGAATCTCATTGAAAGCGGGACAAGTGAACCCATTAAATCCTTTATGATTGGATATTTCAATGGATCCACGGAGGTAATGGAATTTGTTTCGGGCAACGAATTATCAGAGAAATTAAAGCGCGACATTGTCGCATTCAACACTGGAGAAATGATCTTCTTTACAGAGATGTATTCTTCTGATAATGAAGGAAAACTACATATGTTACCCCCCATAAATCTGAGAATACTACCAAATTAAATGAGACAATTAACATACTACTATGTATAAGTGTCGCATTATTACATCGAATATATTTCCCTTTTTGAAAAAACATTTATATTTTCGTAGCGTATTGTGACTTTTTATATGCTGTCAAGAACGATTTATTTCAGGTTATTATTAGCAGGTGTACTGCTAGTGCCTTCTGCGTTCTATGCCCAACACACTAATTTTAATACGCAACGTAACTGGTCTCTCAATAAAAAAGAAATCCTTTTTGGTCTTGGTGTAACTCAGTTTACAGGGGATCTAGGAGGTCGTGATCAAATTGGGAAAGATTTCAGTCTTGTAGATATTGACCTTCCCTCAACCGGTTTAGGAGCAATGATTGGATATCGTTACCGTTTCCATCCTTATTGGGCCACTACAACCTCTTTCAATATTGGTCGTTTACGTGGGAACGATGCGCTTACAAACGAGATTGTCCGAGAGAGTAGGAACTTAATGTTTAGATCTATCATCGTTGAATTGCAGCAGCGTCTCGAGTTTGTTTTTTTCTCAAATGAAAAATTTGGTGCTCGTTATCGTCTTCCTGGACATAGTGGCTTCAAGAATCACAACGAGCAGATTTATTTGTTAGGGGGATTAGGAGTAAGCTATTTCAATCCTAAGGCAAAATACAATGGTCGCTGGGTTGCGTTAGACCCACTAAATACAGAAGGTCAAGGTCTAACAGGTGGAGCTAGAGAGACACTACCTATTACGCTTACTATGCCTATGGGGATAGGAATTCGTTATGGCGTAGGACGTCAGTGGCGATTTGCATTAGAGGCAACGTATGTAAAGACATTTTCTGACTACATTGATGATGTTCACGGCGTCTATTATGACCCAACTAAATTAGGTTCGCCTGAAGCTTCTTATTTATCCAATCCTGCAAAAGACAATACCAATTGGTTTGCTCCGGGACAAATGAGAGGACAGCCTCAAAAAGATGCCTACTATTATTTGAACTTGGTGGTAATGAAAAATGTAACATACAAGGATTACACACTAAAGCGCAGACAGTACTACTGGAAGAAAGCCAGATATAAATTCTGATGTTAATAAAATATGTTGAAATAGAAAGAGGTAGCAATAGCTGCCTCTTTTTCGTTTTATAAATTTGTGACATGTACAAATTGATCCGTTCCTGTTTATTTCTATTTGATGCTGAAAAAGTGCATTATTTCACCATGGGGTCGTTAAGGTTTCTATTGAAAATACCCGGTGTAAAACCAATTTGGCGCAAATACTTCCGAGTAGAAAATGAAAAACTGGGGGTTGATCTGTTTGGGTTGCATTTTGAAAATCCTGTTGGACTTGCCGCTGGATTCGATAAGAATGCGGCTTACTTCAATGAATTGTCTCATTGTGGTTTCGGATTTATTGAAATAGGAACTATCACACCCAAAGCTCAACCTGGGAATGACATGCCAAGGTTGTTCAGACTTAAATCTGATGAAGCCATTATAAATCGCATGGGATTCAATAATGGGGGCATCGAAGAAGCAGTAAAAAACCTAAAGAAAAGAAACACAAAACTGATCATCGGTGGAAATATTGGTAAAAACAAATTAACCCCCAATGAAGACGCTTATCAGGATTATGCATTGTGCTTTGAAGGATTGTTTGATGTAGTTGATTACTTCGTAGTGAATGTATCTTCTCCCAACACGCCTAACTTACGTGAACTTCAGGATAAAGAACCTTTGACTCGGATACTAAGCGGTTTGATGGCATTAAATAAAAAGAAATCTTCCCCAAAACCGATCCTGTTAAAAATAGCACCAGATCTTAGCGATGACCAACTACTTGATATTATTGAGATCGTTAAAGATTCAGGTATTGATGGTGTAATCGCAACCAATACCACTATTAACCGTGAAGGGTTGAAGGCAAATTCTCAACTATTAGAAAACATTGGAGCGGGAGGACTTTCGGGCAAACCTTTAACAAAAAGATCAACTGAAGTTATTCGGTTTTTACATGAACGATCTAATGGTGCCTTTCCGATTATAGGGGTAGGGGGAATACACAGTCCAAAGGATGCTATTGAGAAATTAGAGGCAGGTGCAAAACTCATTCAGCTTTATACCGGTTTCATCTATGAAGGACCGAGGTTAATAAAGCAAATTAATCTTAAAATTCTGGCTCAAAAAATAAAACTATGAGTGAATTAAAACTGATCGAATGCCCAAGAGATGCTATGCAAGGTTTACATGACTTTATCCCTACGCATTTAAAGGTCTCGTATATTAATATTTTACTAAAATGTGGTTTTGACACCATCGACTTTGGGAGTTTTGTTTCGCCTAAGGCAATTCCTCAAATGCGAGATACGTCCGAGGTACTATCGTCTCTTGAACTGAATGACCGAACCAAATTACTCGCTATCGTTGCAAATGAACGTGGGGCAGAAGAAGGATGCCAATTTGACGAAATCAGTTATTTAGGTTACCCATTCTCTATTTCAGAAGAATTTCAACGACGCAATACCAACGCCTCGATTGAAGAATCATTGGGAAGAGTAGAAAACATTCGTAACCTCTGCGAAAAACATAATAAGCAGCTTGTCGTTTACCTGTCCATGGGATTCGGGAATCCGTACGGTGAAGCCTGGACCCCTGAATTAGTAGAAAAGTGGGCTAGCCGATTGTATAGTGAATTTGATATTCGTATTCAAGCACTTTCCGATACGATAGGTGCAGCGACTAACGAAGTTGTTTCTCAATTGTTCTCTCATTTGATAACTGCGCTCCCTTTCGTAGAATTTGGAGCTCATTTACATACCAGACCTGAAAATGCGATAGATTTAGTGAGCGCTGCATATGACGCGGGATGCCGAAGGTTTGATGGTGCTTTGAAGGGATTCGGAGGTTGTCCGATGGCGAAAGACGATCTTACTGGAAACATGCCTACGGAGAAGATGTTAGAATGGTTTGAGCAACAATCCATTGAAACCAAAATTAACATGGATGTCTTTCGGGAGGCTTTTCGGTTTTCAGGTGGCGTATTTGCCATGTAACACATAAAAAGACTTAAGTTATTCAAGTATGAAAACATTGTTATTCACCATCTTTTTACTTGCTCTGGCATCTTGTGGTGAGGATTCAGAGCCAATTAAGAAAAGAAGAACTAATGAACCTTCCAGTGAAAATTTTCAGGGAATAGAAACCTTGTTCAATGAATCAGAATTCCCGGATCCCAACCATGTAAAATTACTTAAAGAGCTTAAGATCTGTTCAGAATTTCAGAAAGACACTGCCAATTACCTTGAACCGGCATGTTCTCCTCGTTTTTTCAGGATTCTACCGATGAAGGATGATGCCAAAGAAGATCAAGCCTTTTTGTTACAGATAAAATCAAAAGTAGGAGGAATCAAGTTACGCAGAACCATTGCATTTGTAAGGGAAAGGGGAGAGCTTGTCAAAGTAAATACCTTCATTGCTAACCTCATTGCTACCAGACCATCTACCTCTCATTACAATGACCTGATTCTTCGTTTTAATGATAATATCGAAGGTGAGATCATTTTCTACAATTGTCTCTTCACTTGGGACGGCAAAAGATACAAGTTCCGATCGGTTGAATTGATCGAAGGTGCTACCTGGAGACAACGTCTCAAACCGGAATTTAAAGATTCGGTTTCAAATGACATTTACACTATTTTAAAGAAAAACGAAATGATCCTTTAATCTTGAAGATTGTTTCTATTCCATATCTATTTACCTTCTGGTTGCTTTCCTCTTGCAGCACAGGTGTTGAATTACTTCCAGTGAGCAAAGAGCCCTTATTGAGCGATCTGAATAGCAAAGTGTGGATTGTTGATCAAGTAATTAAGAACGATACGAATTATGCTCCGCCAATTAACCTGGACAAGGATATCTTCGTTTTTTATCATTCCGGGAAATGTTTGTATCAACCCATGCGTACATTGGGGGAAACTGCTGGAAGAAAAGGTGAGTTTTCTCTTCATTCCGACGACATGAACCTGGACATCTATTTTAGTGATGAAAAATGGTCGTTCATTTTGGAGGTAATCACTGAGGACACGTTACTCCTTCGACCGAAAAAACCAACAGACCTTGATTATACGTTGGTTTTGACACCTTTCCCTGAACTTTAATTTTTGATAAAACGAAGCGTTCTTTGTCCTGCTTCCGTTTCAATTTTGAGTAGATAAACTCCAGGATTCAGGTGATTCACGGAATAATCTTGAGATGTGAATGATTCTAAAAACGTCCCATTTGAAGCGTAAACACTGCTTTTTACAATCTTCGAAGTT
>CAIYQV010000314.1 GCA_903928365.1 uncultured Flavobacteriia bacterium | reverse complement strand
GGATTTGCTAAAGCGGATGAATACCTACGGAGTGGACAAAGCAATGGTATCCAACCTTCATGGTATTTTTTATGTTGACGGGCAAATTGCAAATGAAGAGTTATTTGCTGAACTGAACTCTGATGCATCATTTAAGGATCGCTTTATTCTTTTCGCTACAATTAATCCTATTCTCCCCTGGTGGAGGGATGCCTTGGAGACCTGCCAAAAAGATTTTGGAATGAAAGGAATACGGATCTATCCACATTACCATCATTACAAACTGACTGATGATGCCTGTATTGAAATGGTCAAGGCTGCGAGAGATCTGGGTATGCCCATTTCAATTCCACTCCGAATGACTGATTTAAGGGAAAGATCATGGCTGGATGTGGATAAGGCGATTAGTTATAATGATGTTGCTTCTTTGGTAAGTAAAGTTCCTGATGCAAAATATATGATTCTTGAAGCCAGAATTACCGACGGACAGGAACCAACCACGGCTGAATCCCTTAAAATTCTAAAGGCTTCAGATGTACTTTTCGATACTTCAAGAGGTAGCGGAGTAGCTGTGAAAGGTCCAAATAGTGAAAGTTTAACTTATTTACTTGAAAATTTCGGAGCTGATAAAATGGCCTTTGGAACTGAGACTCCTTTTGTGGATTATACCTCACCTTTTTTAAGACTTGGCGCTTTTAAAGCTATCAACGAGACTGAAAAACAAAAGGTATGGTCGGGGAATGCGATGAGAATGCTCTCCAATACGAGCAGGACTTAAGTTAATTATCCCATAGGAGATGGAATTAAACAAACAATCCCGCAATTGCGGAAATTAAAAACAAATTATATAAAGATGAAGAAACAATTCCTTTTACAGATTATTGCAATTTGCATGATTTTGAATCTTGCTTATGCTCAGAACCCTGGCAGGACACCCTACACCTTGTTCAACGATTTTGAAACCGGTGAACTTTTCGCCTGGGAAACTTACCCATATGCACAGGATATAGCCTTTGATGCATTGTATTTTGCAGTAAAATCCCCTACTTATAAAGACAGTAAATATGCGCTTGCACGTCCATTTAAAGCGCATGATGTAACTGAACTATATCAGGGATTTACAAAACGATTAAATCTGTATACGGTTACAGATACCAGGATGAAAGCTGCTGTGTATTTTCAGGGAGATCGTAATCCTGAGTCTCTTGAACTTTCATTGGGTACTTTCGAAGGGAAACGTTACTTCCACAAGATTAATAATCCAAAGGCTAATACTTGGTTGGAACTGGATCTGCCAATCTCAGCATTCAAGCTTAATGGAAAGTCACTTGGAGCCAATGAGCATATTCAGGTAGTTACCTTAAAGGGGACATACCCAATAGTGAATTATCTACTGACCTATACCATTCTGATGGATGATTTCAGTATCAATGGTGAGCGCGACAGACAATTTATAGCGACTACCCCAAGTTCAACTAATTTGGATATGTTCGATGTGACAATCCTGAACAAACACTTTTTTTACGGAGATAATGTAAGTCTTAAGGTGACACCAGAAGGAAATAAAAGTCTGAAACAGGTTATAGGCACATTGGTAGACAGTAAAGGAAAAATTGTTAAGGATAATATTTCATTCAGCCTCAATGGTAATGAATGGGCAAATACGGCGATTTATAAAATTTCTGAAAAGGATGCCCGCGGCCAATGGGAGATTCGTTTGAAAGGGGAGGATAATCAGGGCGGTTCAGTAAACTGGGCTATCCGCTTTCTGATGCCGGGGAAACAGGTGAATGGTCACCCCAGATTGTATTTCTCTGCTGAGGAGCTTAAAAGCCGTCTGGCAATTGAAAAATCCCCTGTTGCCCAAAAGATTCTGGATAATGCTCTTTCACACAAAGATTTTATGAAAGTGAATGTTGATGCCATTACTGAGGGAAAAGATCTGACTGCTGAAAACCTTGTTGGTGGTCCGCATTCAAAAACTGCAGTTGGTTTCAATTCTTATGCTTTGTGGAATAATCCTAACTCAACTCTTGGAAATGTAATTGAGGAAGGGAGTTTTCAGTATGCATTTAAAGGAGATCGTGCTGCGGGTGAGCATGCTAAAAAAGCATTGCTG
>CAIYQV010000313.1 GCA_903928365.1 uncultured Flavobacteriia bacterium | reverse complement strand
TAAAGTCAGTTCAATTCCAATCATAAAATAGACTACTATGAAGTTCAGGCTAATTTTTCGGGTAATAATGTTATTCTTCTTTGCTTCGCTTGCTCAAAAATCATATTCTCAAGGTTTTAAAAGCAAGCTTAAGATAAAATTGAACAATGTTAAAGAATTAAAACAAAGAATAATGAAAAAAAGAAGATTACTTTTATCTGTGGTTGCAGCGTTTGGTCTCACAACAGTAAGTTTGAGAATTCATGCTCAAGTTAGTGAGTATTCGTTTGCACAGTTATCAGGGACCTATACAGAATTAACTTCTAGTACTGTTTTAGGAACAACAACGGAAAATTGGGGAGGAACACCTTCGCTTGATGCAGAGGTTTATAATTTAAATGCTTTGCCATTTGCTTTTTATTTCAATGGCGAGCCTTACAATCAAATTTATGTGTCGTCAAATGGATTTATTACGTTTGGTTCAATAGCACCCTTGGGAACAAATAATTCTCCACTAAGTGATACCGCTACCTATGACGGTGCCGTTGCTGCTTGGGGGGGGGATTTGATCGGTGTTTTTAGTTTGGCAGGTAGAACTAGTACAATTTCATGGGCAGTTGAAGGCACCTTTCCAAATAGAGAAATAGTAATACAGTGGAAAGATTTTCGTCCAGCTTACTCTATTTCTACAACAAATGCTGCAGTACTAGATTTTCAAATCAGATTGTTAGAAACATCTAACGTTATCCGTGTGGTTTATGGCCCTTCGTCTCATATAATAGGTGGAATAGAAATTAATACTCAGCGTCAGGTTGGTTTGAGGGGTTCATCCAATCTATTTCCAACGAATGTGAATAATAGACAAAATGGTACAACCTTATCGATCAATTCAAGTACTTCGGGAATAGCTAATACAAGTATCCAATCTTTTTCAAGTTTTAACGCTACCCCAGGAACTCATACAAATGGTAAGATTTACGAATGGACACCTCATATATGTTTTACTCCGGAAGGATTATCATCAACAGTTATCTCTTTAACTGATGCTAATATTTCATGGAACGCTTCAGCGTCTGCCTCTTCTGGATATGATTATTTTGTGTCAACTGTAAATACTGCTCCAACTGCTGGAACTTCTCCAACTGGATCAACAACGTCAACTTCTGTTTCTCTCGCTGGGTTAACAGACAGTACCAGCTATTATGTCTGGGTTCGTTCCAATTGTGGCTCAGGAAATTTAAGTAATTGGTCTGTTGTATCTAGTTTTTATACAGCATATTGCTCGCCTCCGCCACCAGATCCATTCGACAACCCATTTTGGATATCTGCTTTTCACACTTTATCATGTGTCTCAAACTTTTCTTACACTTCTAATTATGGAACAGGGGGTTACCGCAACCAATTTGGAAACTTTACGGCTAGCAACTATGCTGGAGCAACAACCGATCTAGCAATTACAAGAGCTAGTGGCTACCATGATAGTGTTATGGTTGCTGGATCAGCAGGATTCGCTGTTTGGATTGATTGGAACAATAACTTTGTTTTTGAAACAACCGAAAGGGTTTTTAACACGATAAATTTTGCTACATCTGCAAACGGTTCATTCATCGTTCCTGTTGGAACTCCAAACGGTTCTTATCGAATGAGAGTAGTAGCGGATAAAACTTCACCAAATCCAACAAACCCCTGTGCTACAATAATTCAGGCTGAATTTGTTGACTTTACTTTTAATGTTGTTGATGTTCCTTCGTGTTTACCTCCAACAGCTTTGGTTACTTCTTCATTAACAACAACTGGAGTAACGGTCTCTTGGACAGCTCCTACTCCTTTACCAGAGAATGGGTACCAATATATCGTCTCAACAACATCTGGTTTTCCAGGTGAACTTTCTAATGAAATCGCTGCTGGAGCAACTCCAACCGGAACTGTTGCGGCAGGTGTTACAAGTGTAGTACTTACAGGATTAATTCCAAATACCACATATTACGTTTTTGTTGCTTCCGTTTGTGGGTCAACGGTGTCGTGGTCTAACAGTGTGACACTCTATACTGGTTATTGCATTCCTGCGCCTATCTATGTTGATGGAACAGGAATTACAAATGTTGATTTTGGTACAATTTATAATACCACAGGAGCTGAACCAGGAAACTATGGTAATTATTCTGCGCAGTCAAATAACGTCACTCAAGCAACCACAGCGACCTTAGTAATAACTTATTCTACCGGTTACCCTTACAATACTAAAATTTGGGTTGACTGGAATGATGATTTAGACTTTAACGATGTTGGAGAAGAAGTTTATGTAGGTACTTCTTTAGCAGCAGATCCAACAACTTTAACGGCAACATTTACTGTGCCATTAACAGCTCCGCCAGGTGCTCATAGAATGAGAATTGGTGGACAACCTGACGAGTCTGCAGTACCATGCAGCAATGATGCATGGGGATCTTTTGAAGATTATACTCTCAATGTTATTGCTGCACCAACATGTTTACCTCCAACAACTTTAACAGCTGCTACTTCTTCTTTAACTAGTGCCACTGTTTCATGGACAGCCCCATCTCCAGCTCCTGATAACGGATACCAATATTTTGTATCTACTTCAGCTGGATCTCCAGCAGTTGGTGCTACACCAACAGGAACAGTTGCCGCAGGCACAACTTCAGTAGTAGTAACTGGTCTTAACGCAAATACAGGTTATTATGTATCTGTTGCTTCAGTTTGTGGAACGGATGTTAGTGCTTGGTCGCCACAAATCATAATTTCTGGGGATACCCCGCCTGAGCTCAATTATTGTGCCCCAGACATTACTGTCAACTCCTCTGACGAATTTTGTGGTGCCAAGGTCAATAGAACAGTGATTTACGATATTTCTCTTGCACAATTGTCGGGACCAAATTTTACCTCGACGGATGCCT
>CAIYQV010000312.1 GCA_903928365.1 uncultured Flavobacteriia bacterium | reverse complement strand
CCGAAGAAGTTGCAAAGAGAAATAAACCACGTCAAAAGAAATCTAGAATTATCTCTGATTCAAACAAAAAAGACTCTTCAGTGCAGAAAGATTCTGTACTCAAAGCAAAGAACATTAAACAAGTGATTCCAGGTCAATCAGTGATCTACACGAAACAAGTGATCTCCAATGCAAAGAGTTTGGACTCAATTCGTAAGGCATTTCGTAAACCAGATACCGTACGGAATACAGCATATCGAGCTATCACGACAGTTAACAGAAAAGACTTGCATTATTTCAGAGTAGGTGACACTATAATAATTCCAAGTATTATATCTCCGAATCTCACAGATTATTCCATTTTCCCTGAAGTCTATCCGGCCGCAGAATCCATTCCAAAAATCATCATGGTTTCCAATGCCTTGCAGAGCTATGCATGCTATGAATATGGGAAATTGGTTCGTTTTGCTGCATGTAATACAGGTGAAGAACGCAAAGCAACTTTTCCCGGTAAATACGCACTGAATTGGAGATCTATATTAAGAAAGTCTTCACTCAATTCCAGTTGGATACTTCCGTATACTTGGAATTTTCATTTGCATGCTGGAAGTGCATTTCATCAATTCGATATGCCAGGCAGACCTGTTTCCCACTCTTGTATCAGACAATTCAGAGATGATGCGAGATGGCTGTTTTACTGGGGAGAAGGAGCACAAAGAGATAGCGTAAAGAGAAGGTATCTTCCCTTTTCCGGTACTCCAGTCATCATTATGGATATGTTTGATTTCACAAGAAAGAAAGGTGGTCCATGGTGGGATGTGAAAGACAATACTTTTAGAATTACTTTACCGAATGATCCTTTGAATTTTGAAGAAGCTTGGATTCCTATTTCTCAAATTCCACAAAGTGCCCGAGGCGGACTCCCAAATAGAGAGCGTTATGTTGCAGCAGAGGATACACTTCGTATGCGTGGAATCATTAGAGAAGGAATAAAGCTTAGATCATCAATACAGTATAGTAAAAGAAAAAAAACGGCTGTTACAGGCACAGTATCTGCTCCCGCGCCATTGATTAAACCGAGTAACTAACGACTTCATTGGTAGAACATGGCCGAATTGGTAAAACTTTGTTATTTTTGAAGTATCTACTTCCGAAATATTCCATTGTTAGTACATGACGCTAAGTGATTTGAATGATAGATTGAATGTGCTTTTCCCCCCCGAAACCGCATGGAGCGGAGATGCCATAGGTCTGCAAATTGATCGCTATCCAATAGATTTAGATATTCAAAGAGTCCTCATTGCTTATGAAATCAGTGAGGATATTCTATCTGAGGCCAAGCTGAAAGACATTGATTGTATTTGTGTCTTTCATCCCTTGATTTTTTCTCCATTGAAGAAAATAAGACGGTCGGATCGAATTGGTTCTTATGTGCATGATTTAATAAGATTGAATATAGGTTTGATTGTCATTCACACAAATTTTGACACTCATCCCAAAGGAACGAACGATCTTGCCGCCAAAGCCGTGGGTTTGCACCCCGATACTTTGTCACCATTGATTCCAGATAAACAGTTTGAAGGCTATGGAATGGGTGTAATTGGAAAGTTGCATCATCCGATGGAAAGTTCTGTTTTTGCGCAAAAGTGCCGTGAAGTTTTTGGTTCTCCCATTCGATATTGTTTCGGACGCAAAGAAATGATTGAATCTGT